>DASYLG010000545.1:0-3182 GCA_036009685.1 Iamia sp.
GCATCGTCCAGGAGCGAGGCCTACTGGTGGCCACCGACCCGGCCCCGGTGCCGGACTGGGCCGGCGACGAGCGGGCCGCCATCACCTGGGACCACCTGCTCCAGATGCGCCCCGGCCTCCAGTGGGCCGAGATCTATGAGGGCTTCGCCGGTGACGACATCCCCGACGTCATTACCATGCTCTACGGCGACGCCGCCGCCGACATGGCCGGCTTCGCGGCCCGCTTCCCACTCGTCCACCAGCCCGGCTCCCCCGAGGCGTACAACTACTCGTCGGGCACCACCAACATCGTGCAGGGCTGCCTCCAGCGGGTGCTCGACATCGAGGGCGACGCCGTCACGGCCCTGCTGCGGGAGGCCCTCTTCGACCCCATCGGCGCCACCACCCTCACCCTCGGCTTCGACGGCGCCGGCACGTGGGTGGCCTCGTCGTACCTGAACCTGACGCTGCGGGACTGGCTCCGGCTGGGCCTGCTCGTCCTCCGGGGCGGGACGTGGGCCGGCACGCCGGTGGTGCCGTCGGCCTGGATCGACCACGGCCGCACGCCCCGGTCCGAGAGCCCCGTCGACCCGGGGATCTTCCACGGCGCCCACTGGTGGTCGCGGGCCGGCCGCACCGACGGCGGCTTCATGGCCCACGGCTTCGAGGGCCAGCGCCTCCTGATGGTCCCCGACCGCGACCTCGTCGTCTACCGCAACGGCAAGACCGGCTCCGACCACACCGAGACCCTCAACCAGCACCTCTGGGGCATCGTCGACCTCTTCCCGACGTCGGCCTGAGCCAGCCCGCTCAGGGCGGCGGCGAGGGAGGCGGCGCCGTCAGCCGGCGGGCGATGCGCGTGATCGTGGCCCGGTCGGTCGCCGACAGCGGCTCGAGGAGCAGGTCGACGGCCTCGTTCACCGCTGCGGTCAGGGTGGCGGCCGCCGAGCGGCCCTCGTCGGTGAGCTCGACCCGGACGGTCCGGCCGTCGGCCTCGTCGGGTACCCGGCGCACGAGGCCCCGGCCCTCGGCCCGGTCGATCAGCCCGCTCAGCGACGACTTGGTCAGGCCGAGGTGCTCGGCCAGCGCCTGCATCGTCGGGCGCCGGTCCCGGAGGGCGCCGAGGGCGCGCAGCTGGGTCAGCGACAGGTCGTGGCCGGCGGCGAGCGTCGCCAGCCGGGCCTGGATGGCGAACGAGAGCTGCACGACGGCATCGACGGTGGCCGACGGTCGGGTGGGGGGCGCCATCTCCCCACCCTAGTTGCAATCAGTTCGTGACACGAACTATATTGGTTCGTGGGACGAACCAAGTTGGATCGCCCCGGAGGAGAGCCCCATGAAGGCCGCCGTCGTGATCACACCCGACCGCCCACCCCAGCTCCGTGAGATCGAGCCCCCACAGCCGACGGGTGGGTCCGTCGTCGCCTCGATGCACGCCGCCGCCCTGTCTCCCCGGACGCGCTCGGGCGCGGCCGGGACGCACTACACGTCGGACGCCGATGCACCACCGGTGATCGCCGGCATCGACGGCGTCGGCACCCTGCCCGACGGCCGCCGGGCCTACGTGCTGGCTCTCGACGGGCGGATGGGAACCATGGCCGAGCAGTGCCTCGTCGACCCCCGCCGCTGCGTCCCCGTGCCCGACGGCGCTACCAGCGAGGCCGTCGCCGGCGGGATGATCGCCGGGATCTCGTCCTGGGCCGCGCTCACCCTCCGCACCGCCTTCCGGCCGGGTCAGGAGGTGCTCGTCCTCGGCGCCACCGGGACGGCCGGCACCCTCGCCGTCCAGATCGCCCGGGCGTTCGGGGCCGGACGGGTCGTCGCCGCCGGTCGCGACCCCGGCCGGCTGGCCGCCCTCGCCGACCAGGGCGCCGACGCCGTCGTGCCCCTCACGGGGTCGCCCGACGAGGTGGCCGACGCCCTGGTCGAGCAGGCCCGCACCGTCGACGTGGTCCTCGACTACCTGTGGGGCCCCGTCACCGAACACGCCCTCACGACCCTCCTGCGGGCCCGCCCGCACGCCGACCAGCCCCTCCACTGGGTCGAGCTCGGGTCGATGGCCGGCCCCACGATCACGCTGCCCTCGGCCGCCCTCCGCAGCCGGGACCTGCGGCTGATCGGCAGCGGCCAGGGCTCGGTCGGCGGCGCCGCCCTCCTCGCCCTCATGCCCGAGCTGATGGCCACCATCGCCGACGGAACCGTTGTGGTCGACACCATCGCCGTGCCGCTGGACGAGGTCGAGACCCGTTGGGACGCCCCCGACCCGGCCGGCCGCCGCCTCGTCTTCACCATCTGACGAGCTCCGCCCCGATCCGGTCAGCCGAGGAGGTCCTCGGCCTGGGCCACCGCGACCCGGAGGGCGCCGACGAGGTGGTCGCGGCTGGCGGCGAAGCGCTCGGTGGGGGTCGGGATCGACAGGGTGAGGATCGGGCCGCGGGGGCCGACCACGGCGGCGCCGACGGCGCTGATCCCCAGGGTGTGCTCCTGGTGGTCGAAGGCCACACCGGCATCGACCACGTCGGCCAGCTCGGCCCGGAGACGCTCGGGATCGACGTGGGTGTTCCGGGTGAGGGCGGTCAGGCCGCGGGCCAGGACGGCATCGACCTCGGCCGGTGTCATGGCGGCCAGGGCCGCCTTGCCATTGGCTGTGGCATGGAGCGGGAAGGTGGCGCCGACCTCGGAGACGGCCCGCAGGGCGCGGGTGCTCTGGATCTGGTCGATGAACCGCACCGCCGTGCCGTCGACCACGGCCACGTCGACCGTCTCGTCGGTCGCCCGGTGGAGGGCGGCGACCGCCGGCCGCACCTGGGCGGCCAGGTCGGTGGCGGCGACGCGCGCCAGCTCCCGCAGCGCGGGACCCAGCCAGATCCGTCCGCCGATGTCGACCCGCAGGAGGCCCTCGGCCTCGAGGGCACCGATGACCCGGTGGACGGTCGTCTTGGGCAGCCCCACCGCGGCTACCACCTCGGCCAGCTTGAGACCCCCGCCGCCCCCGCCCACCGCCCGCAGCACCGAAGCCGCTCGCTCGATCCCCTGCACCCGGCTACTGTACCACTCCACGGACTAGTCGTTCCGTTCAACGGAACAGGATTCCATAGCGCCGCTATGCATAGCGGCGCTATGGAACGCTGCACCTCCTGGGGGACCATGACCACCACCGACCCGCCCACCGACCTGCCCACCGACGTGCCCGGTGGACGGGC
>DASYLG010000546.1:0-13497 GCA_036009685.1 Iamia sp.
ACTACCAGCGCGACGAGGTGATCCGCTGGGCGGACGCCCGGGGGGACAGCTACCGCCTGTCCGTGCTCGCCCAGCACCAGGACCGGGCCGAGTTCATCGTCTTCTGCGGCGTCCACTTCATGGCCGAGTCGGCCGATGTCCTCACCGGCGACCACCAGCAGGTGATCCTCCCGGACCTGAACGCCGGCTGCTCGATGGCCGACATGGCCGACCTCGACGAGGTCGAGGAGGCCTGGGACGAGCTGGCCCGGGTCACCGGCGTGAACCGGATCGTCCCGATCACCTACATGAACTCCTCCGCGGCCCTGAAGGCGTTCGTCGGCCAGCACGGCGGGGCCGTCTGCACGTCGACCAACGCTCGGGCCATCCTCGAGTGGGCCCTCACCAAGGACGCCACGCCGGTCCCCGGGCTGAGCGTGGCCGACGCCCGGGCCCGCGGCCGCAAGGTGCTCTTCTTCCCCGACCAGCACCTGGGTCGCAACACCGGCATCGCCATGGGCTTCACCCACGACGACATGCGGGTCTGGAACCCGCGCTTCGAGCTCGGCGGCCTCACCGAGGCCGACTGCAAGGAGGCCACGTTCCTCCTGTGGAAGGGCCACTGCTCGGTGCACCAGCGCTTCCGCCCCGAGCACGTCGATGCCTTCCGGGCCGAGCACCGCGACGGCATCGTCGTCGTCCACCCCGAGTGCAGCCACGACCTGTGCGAGGTGGCCGACCAGGTCGGCTCGACCGACTACATCATCAAGGCGGTGGCCGCCGCGCCACCCGGCAGCACCATCGCCATCGGCACCGAGATCCACCTGGTCCAGCGGCTGGCCGACGAGACGCCGGACAAGACCATCGTCTCGCTCGACCCGCTGATCTGCCCGTGCTCCACCATGTTCCGCATCGACGCCGCCCACCTCGCCTGGGTGCTGGAGAACCTGGTCGAAGGCACCGTGGTGAACCAGATCCACGTCGATGCCGGCACCCAGCACTGGGCCCGGATCAGCCTCCAGCGCATGCTCGACATCACCGCCGCCGCCCCCGACCTCACCCCGTCCCTGAAGGCGCCCCACCGCCCCACCGGCGACTAGGAGCCGTGTCCGGCAAAGCCTGAAGGACTGGCGCTCAGGTCCGACCCGTTCCGGATCGACCCCCAAACTGCGACCCTGGTCCCCCTCACAGGGGGATCAGGGTCGCAGTTTGCCGACGGACACGCCCGAGAGGGGCTCGCGCCGGGTTGCGCGTGTGACCCTTGTCAGCCTGCGCCCATGGGCGCATACTCCGGGCGGATTCCGAGGGGGAGGGATCGGATGGACGCATTCACGGGCGGCGCGCACCGCTTCACGTACGGGTTCGACAGCTCGCCCGACGAGCTGATCACGATGGTCGACAAGACCGCGTTCGACTCCTACTGGTCCCCCGGCGGCGTGACGCTCGCCGGGAGCAGCGTCATGCCCGACGGGGACGGTGCCGCCCTCGACCTCCTGTTCACCGATGCGGTGACCCCCGACGCCATCCAGTCGATCCTCCTCGAGCTGCTCCCAGGGGTGTCCGACATCACGCTGCTGGCCCTCGACGACTCCTCGATCCTGAACGCCGCCCCCGCCGGTCGCGGGTGGGCACGACGTGCGGCCGCCCCCATCCGGGGCTGACCCCGGGAGGCCGGCCACGCTCCGTGGTCTGGCTCAGTTCACCGCCGGCGGGACCGATTGGGCCTTGTGGCCTCCACCGAGACGTCGGCCGACGCGCCCCCCCACGAGCCGCCCGCCGCACCCGCGGCACCGGCCCGGGACCGGTCGAGCTGGCGCATGGTCGTGGCCGCCGTGCTGGTGGCGCTCCTGTGGCCGGCCATGTGGGCCGGGGGCCAGGGCAACGTCGACGCCCTGCTCGGGGCGGGGAACGACGGGCCGGCCCGCGCCTTCGTCGAGCGGGACATCCCCGACCTGGCGCCGCTCGCGGGCGTGGGCCACGACGGCCAGCAGTTCTACGCCATCGCCCGCCACCCCTTCGATCCGGCCGCCGCCGGCGCCGCCGTCGACCCGGCCGCCTACCGCTACCGCCGCATCCTCTTCCCCCTCCTCGCCGGGCTGGTCGCGCCCGACGGGGGCCGCCCGGTCATCGCCGCCTTCTTCGGCCTCTCGCTGATCGGCGTGGCCCTCGGCGCCGCCGCCCTCAAGATGCTCCCGGGTGGACCGCGCTGGCTGCCCGTCGCCGCCGCCCTCTCCCCCGCCGTGATCACCTCCCTCACGTTGTCCCTCTCGGACGCCCTCGGCGCCGGCCTCGGCCTGGCCGCGGTCGCCGCTGCCGGGCGCCGCCGCTGGGCCCTGGCCGTGCTGGCCGCCACGCTGGCCGCCCTCACCCGCGAGACCTTCCTCATCGTGGCCCTCGGCCTGCTGTTCACCCCCGGCATGCCCCGGCCGTGGCGGCTGCTCACCGTCGCGGTGCCGGCGGCCGCCGTCGGCGGCTGGATGCTGTGGCTCGCCGGCCAGCTCGACACCAGCCTGCTCGAGGGCGGATCCGATCAGCTGGCCGTCCCGCTCACCGGCTACCTCAGCGGCGACACCGACCCGCAGACGTTCCTCATGGCGGTCATGGCCGTCGCCGTGCTCGGCATCGGTGCCTGGCGCACCAGCCGGGTCGCCCCCCACGTCGCCGCGATCCTCGGCCTCCAGGTCGTGCTGCTGGTGTGCGTCTCGGACCTGGTGGCCTTCAACTGGGTCAACGCCCTGCGGACGGCGGCCCCGCTCCTGCCCCTGGCGATCTGGGCCGTGGTGTCCCGCCCCGTCGGGGCCGACGCCGCCGAGGGCGCGGCGACGCCCCGCCCCGCCCGATGACCGCCGCCACCACCGCCGGTCCCGCCCCGGAGACGGCGACGCCACCGGGTCCGGAGCCGGCGACCCCGGCGTGGCGCCTGGCGCTCCCGGGCATCGCCATCGGCCTGGTCGGCGCCCTCGTCGGCCTGGGCCGGCTGTCGCTGTGGCTCGACGAGTCGCTCTCGCTGGGGGCGACCAACCAGCTGGCTGCGACCCTCCGGGGCACCGGCGGGACCATGGCCGCCTACTACGCCGTGCTGACGCCCTGGACCGCGGTGTCCGAGGCGGTGTGGTGGCTGCGTCTGCTCTCGACGCTGTTCGCCCTGGCCAGCCTGCTCCCGCTCGCCGCCCTGGCCCGGCGCATCGGTGGCGACGTCCTGGCCGTGCGGGCCGCCGCCTTCGCCGGCGGGGCGGTGGCCTTCACCCGCTACGCCCAGGAGGCCCGGTCCTACTCCCTGGTGATGCTCCTGACCGCCACCGCCATGTGGGTGGCGGTGCGGGCGATCGAGGTGGGTCCCGGCCGCGACCGGCCCTGGTGGCGCCTCAGCCTGCTGCTCGGCGCCCTCCTCGTCCTGAGCCACGGTCTCGGCCTCCTCGCCGTGGGCGCCATCGCCGTGGCCCTCGTCCTGGCGCCGGAGCGGGATCGCGCCCTGCGGGGCTACGCGCCGACCGTCGTCGCCGCCGGGGCGCTGGTGGCGCTGCTGTGGTCGGCCGGGGCCGACGAGGTCGGGGCGTGGGTCCCCTCGATCGACGGCGACCAGCTGCGCGCCCTCGTCACGACCTTCGTCTCGCCGGCCTGGTGGGCCGCCGTGCCCCTGCTGGCGGCGGTGGCCGGCGGAGGGGTCCTGGCCTGGCGCTCCGGCGCGGCGACCGACCACGATCGCTGGCTGGCCCGCCTCCCGGTGGTGTGGCTGACGATCCCGACGGTCGGCCTCGTCCTGCTCTCCCTCGTGCGGCCGTCGCTGCTCGACCGCTACCTCATCGGCATCGTGCCCGCCGTTGCTCTGCTGCTGGCCGGCGCCACGGTGAACCTCGACGGCCGTCTCACCGGCCGCCCGGCGCGGGTGGTCGGCCCCGCCGCGCTGCTCGTGGCCGCCCTGCTGATGGTCGGCCAGGTCGAGGTCCACCGCCGGACGGGCGACGACTGGCGGGCCGCGGCCGAGGTGGTGGCGGCCGACGCCCGGTCGGGCGACGGCCTCCTCTTCGCCCAGCAGTACCACCGCACCCCGTTCGAGGCGGGCTGGCAGGAGCTCGATCACCCGACGCCGGCGCCGCAGCCCGTCGACAGCCCCCGGCCCCTCGGCACCGTGCGGCGCCACGATCCGCCCCGATCGGACGACGAGGTCGACACCGCCCTCGCCGAGCACGACCGGGTGTGGCTGGTCACCGCCCACGAGCCGGGCGAGGACGGCGACGCCCTGGCCCACCTGCTGGAGCGACCCGGCATCCGCGACCGGTTCACCGTGGTGCGCACCACCGAGCTGCGGGGCACGGTCGAGGTCCTCCTGCTCGAGGCCCACTGACCGGTGGCCGCCAGCCTGAGCCTCCGCACCCGGCGCCCGCCGCCGGCCGCCCCCGGGGCGGATCGGCCGAGCGCCGAGGATCGAGCACCATCCACCGAGGGCCGGACCGCCTTCTGGCGGGTCGCCGGACCCGGGCTCCTCGTCGGCCTGGTGTCGGCCGCCTACGGCCTGTCGGAGCACGCCCTGTGGCTCGACGAGGCCTACTCGCTCGGCGCCATCCACCAGCTGGGGCGGACGCTCGGCGCCACCAGCGGCACCATGTCCCTCTACTACCTGCTGGCGTCGGTGTGGACGCTGCCATCGGAGTCGGTGGGGTGGATGCGCGCCCTGTCGGTCGTGCTGGCGGTGGCCGCCATCGGCGTCGCCGTCCGGGTCGCCCAGCGCGTCGTGGGTGACGGCCCCGCCCGGCTGGCGGGCGGGCTGACCGCCCTGTCGTTCCTCTGGTTCACCTACGCCCGCGAGGCCCGGTCCTACGCCCTGGTGATGCTCCTCGTCGCCGTGGGCTGGCTCGCCGTCGACCACGGGCTGTCGTCCGACGACGGCCCCGCCGCCGCCCGGCGCTGGTGGTGGGTCCACACCCTCGTCTGCGCCGTCGCCCCGTTCGCCCATGGCCTGGTGGCGCTCCAGGTGCTGCCGCAGCTCGTCGTGGCGGCGACGGCCCGACCCGACGGGGCGACCCGGCGAGCCCTCGTCCGGAGCGCCGTCGCCACCGCCGCCAGCACCCTCCTGCTCCTCGTGGTCGGCGCCTCCGACGTCGGGGACTGGGTCACGCCGCTGAGCATCGCCCAGGTCCGCAACCTGGCCGCCACCCTCACCTCCGCCGACCCGTCGCTGTCGCTCGTCCTCCTCGCAGTCCTCCTCTGGGGCGCGGTGGCCGCCGGGCGCAGCGCCGTCCCCCTGGCGGGCCGGGATCGGGCCCGGGCCCTGGTACCGGTGATGTGGGCGGTCGTGCCCGTCGTGGGCCTGATCGCCGTGTCCGCCGCCCGCCCCTCGATGGTGCCCCGCTACGTCGTGGGCAGCGTCCCCGGTGTGGCCCTGGTGCTGGCGGTCGGGATCTTCGACCTCGCCCATCGTCACCGCCGGGCGGGACAGGTGCTGGGTGCGGTCTGCGTGGCCATCTTGCTGATGGGCACGCTCGACGCCCACCGGCAGCCCGAGGACGGCTGGACCATGGCCCGCGACGCCGTGGCCGAGACCGCCCGCCCGGGTGACGCCCTGCTGTTCGGCACCGACGAGGCCCGGCCGGCGTTCGAGGCGGCCTGGCGCGACGTCGACGAGGCGCCGACGCTGCGGGTCGTCGGCGGCCGTGCCCTGGGCGAGGTCCGGCGGTTCGAGGACGACGGGCTCCCGGCGCCGGCGGTGCGGGACGCCGCCGCCGAGGAGCACCGCGTGATCGTGGTCGCCAACGGGGCCCTCCTCGACGACCAGGAGTCGATCGCCGCCCTGGTGCACCCGCCCGACGGGCGCGCCCCGTTCCACATCACCGAGCGGTGGGAGCACCCCGACGGCATCGTCGTGGCCGTCGTCGAACGCGACGGCGGACGGCGCCCGCCCGGCTGACCGGCGTCGTCAGCGGCGGCCGGCGAGCAGCTCGGCCAGGAAACGGCCGGTGTGGCTGGCCTCGACCTCGGCCACCAGCTCGGGCGGGCCCTCGGCCACGACCTGGCCACCGCCGTTGCCGCCTTCGGGGCCCAGGTCGATCAGCCAGTCGGCCGTCTTGATGACGTCGAGGTTGTGCTCGATGACCAGCACGGTGTTGCCCTGGTCGACCAGCCGGCCGAGCACGGTGAGCAGCTTGCGGATGTCCTCGAAGTGGAGGCCGGTGGTGGGCTCGTCGAGCAGGTAGATGGTGTGCCCGGTGGAGCGCTTCGACAGCTCCGAGGCCAGCTTGATCCGCTGGGCCTCGCCACCCGACAGGGTCGGGGCCGGCTGGCCGAGGCGGACGTAGCCGAGACCGACGTCGACCAGGGTCTGCATGTGCCGGGCGATGACGGGCTGGTTGGCGAAGAACTCCAACGCCTCCTCGATCGGCATATCGAGCACCTCGGCTACGTTCTTGCCCTTGAACTCGATGTCGAGGGTGTCGCGGTTGTAGCGGGCGCCCTTGCACACCTCGCACGGGACGTAGATGTCGGGCAGGAAGTGCATCTCGATCTTGATGGTGCCGTCGCCGGCACACGCCTCGCAGCGGCCGCCCTTGACGTTGAACGAGAACCGGCCGGGCAGGTAGCCGCGGACCTTGGCCTCCTGGGTCTGGGCGAAGAGCTTGCGGATGTTGTCCCACACGCCGGTGTAGGTGGCCGGGTTCGAGCGGGGGGTGCGGCCGATGGGCGACTGGTCGATGCTGATGACCTTGTCGAGCAGCTCGATGCCCTCGATCCGCTTGTGCCGGCCGGGCGGGGTCTTGGCCCGGTAGATCTTCTGCATCAGCGACCGCAGCAGGATGTCGTTGACCAGGGTCGACTTGCCCGAGCCGGACACGCCGGTGATGGTGACGAACACCCCCAGCGGGATGCCGACGTCGATGCCGTCGAGATTGTGCTCGCGGGCGCCCAGGATCTTGAGCCAGTCGTCGCCCGGGACCCGGCGGACCTCGGGCAGGGGGATCGACTTCGCCCCCGACAGGTACTGGCCGGTGAGGCTCTGCTTGTTCTTGAGCAGCTGCTTGTAGGTGCCGGTGTGGACGATCGAGCCGCCGTGCTCGCCGGCGCCGGGGCCCACGTCGACGATGTGGTCGGCCACGGCGATGGTGTCCTCGTCGTGCTCGACGACGATGACGGTGTTGCCCAGCTCGCGCAGCCGCAGCAGCGTCTCGATGAGCCGCCGGTTGTCGCGCTGGTGGAGGCCGATCGAGGGCTCGTCGAGCACGTAGAGCACCCCGACCAGGCCCGAGCCGATCTGGCTGGCCAGCCGGATGCGCTGGGCCTCGCCGCCGCTCAGGCTCGCCGTGCCCCGGCCCAGCGAGAGGTAGTCGAGCCCCACGTCGAGGAGGAACCCCAGCCGGGCCTTGACCTCCTTGAGGACGGCCTCGGAGATGAGGATCTCGCGCTCGGTCAGCTCGATCTCGTCGACCACCGTCGCCAGCTCGCGGATCGACAGCATCGACAGCTCGGCGATGTTCCGGCCGGCGACGGTGACGGCGACGGTGAAGGGCTGGAAGCGGGCGCCGTCGCACGCCGGGCAGGGCACCTCGCGCATGTAGCCCTCGAACTGCTCGCGCTGGGTGTCGCTGTCGGTGTCGGAGTGCCGCCGCTGGAGCCAGGGGATGACGCCCTCGTACTGCGCCTTGTAGGTGCGGACCCGGCCGTAGCGGTTCTTGTAGCGGACCTCGACCCGGCCGATGCCCTTGCCCTCGAGCAGGGTGCGTTGCTGGGCCGCCTTGAGCTTGCCCCACGGCACGTCGAGAGGGATGCCCTTCTCGTCGCCCACCGCCTCGAGGATGCGGTGGAACCAGGTGGCGTGGCCGCTGGCCCACGGGTGGATGGCGCCCTCGGAGATGCTGAGGTCGGGGTCGGGCACGACGAGCGTGGGGTCGACCTCGAAGCGGGTGCCCAGGCCGTCGCAGCGGGGGCAGGCGCCGTAGGGGGTGTTGAACGAGAAGCTCCGGGTGGTGAGCTCCTCGAAGCTCTCGCCGTCGACCGGACACGCCAGGTGCTGGCTGAAGGTCATCGACTCGGGCTCGTCCTCGCCCTCCCGGGGGACGATCTGGACCTCGGCCACGCCCTCGGCCAGGCGCAGGGCCGTCTCCAGCGACTCGGTGAGGCGGCGCTCGATGCCCTCGCGCTTCACCAGCCGGTCGATGACGATCTCGATGGTGTGGTTCTCGTAGCGGGCCAGGTCGAGCTTCTCGCCCAGCTCGACGACCTCGCCGTCGATCCGGGCCCGGGAGTACCCCTGCTGGGCCAGGTCGGCCAGCATCGTCTCGTAGTTGCCCTTGCGGCGGCGCACGATCGGTGCCAGCACCTGGAACCGGGTGCCCTCGGGCAGCTCGAGGATGCGGTCGACGATCTGCTGCGGGGTCTGGCGGGTGATCGGGGCGCCGTGGGTCGGGCAGTGGGGCACGCCGATGTTGGTGAACAGCAGGCCGAGGTACTTCAGGATCTCGGTGATCGTGCCCACCGTCGAGCGGGGGTTCCGCGAGGCCGACTTCTGGTCGATCGAGATGGCCGGCGACAGGCCCTCGATGAAGTCGACGTCGGGCTTGTCCATCTGCCCGAGGAACTGGCGGGCGTACGACGACAGCGACTCGACGTAGCGGCGCTGGCCCTCGGCGTAGATGGTGTCGAAGGCCAACGAGCTCTTGCCCGAGCCCGACAGCCCGGTGAAGACGATCAGCCGGTCGCGCGGCAGGTCGAGGTCGACGCCACGCAGGTTGTGCTCCCGGGCGCCGCGGATGACGAGGGTGTCGGACACGAGCACCCACCCTACCGGGCGCGCCAACCTCACGAACGCCTGTACGTCTGGGCGCGCTCAGCCCGGAGCCGGGACCGCCACGGACGGGTCGTCGGCCCGGTCGTCCCGCTCGGCCCCGGGTGACGGGCGCCACCGGGTGACCAGGGCGATGAGCCCCAGGACGGCGCCCGGGAGCAGCACCCGGCCGACGTCGGCCGAGCGGGCCCACACCGGCTCGCCCAGGGCCGCGGCCAGTACCAGGTTGGCGCCGACGGCCACCCGCCAGACCGGGTCGCGGCCCAGGGCCAGGCCGGCGACGGCGAGGGCGACGGTGCCGCCGATGGCCAGGACCTCGCCGGGTGGCCACGACGCGGCCGCCTCGACCAGGCCGGCGAAGGGGATCACGCGGAGGCGCCCCGACACGGTGCCGACCGGCCACGACCCGACGATGGCCCGCAGGACCATGACCCAGGCGACGTAGGGGGCGGCCGTCACGGCCAGGAGCGCCGTCGGCCGGAGCCGGCCCCGGACCAGCTCGTGCAGGGCGAGGGCGGCGGGCACGACGAGCAGCGTCTCCCGGCCCAGCCCGGCCAGGCCGAAGGCGGCCAGCGCCAGCAGGATCGACCGGCGCGACGGCGACGGCCGGGTCCACGCCAGGACGCCGGCGACCAGCAGGGCGCAGCCCATGGCCTCGGGGCCCACGAAGGTGATGTCCGCCAGCGACCCGGGGAGGACGAGGAGGAGGGCGGCCAGGGCCGGTGGGGCTCCGAGGCGGCGGAGGGCGACGGCGCCGGCGGCCACCATGGCCACGACCGACAGCCCGGACACGACGACCAGCGACCACGGCACCCGCTCGGGGTCGCCGCCGGACACCAGCCAGCCGGTCCAGCCCAGCAGGGGGCGCTGGTGGCGGTACGCCACCTCGCCCGATCCCCCGCGGACGAGCTCGGGCCGGCGGATCGTCGGGTCGACCGCCAGGGCGGCGAACACCTGGCCGTCACGCGCGTTCAGGGCTGCCTCGACCGGGCGGTCGGGTGGGTCGTACAGCGTGCTCAGGCGGTGGCCGTCGGCCTCGCTCTCCGATGGCACGGCGGCGGACTGGCCGTACCAGCCGAAGGCGACCAGGCCCACGAAGAGGGCGGCGACCACGACGACCGGCCCGATCCCCCGGCCGGTGCTCCCGGCGCTGGTGGTCGCCATCTCGCGGGCGGGCGCGCCCACGGGGACGGTGAGGGACGGCGCCGGCACCGCCCTCCATCGGCCCCCTCCCAGAGGTCCTGAGCCGTTTGGGGACGGCGTCTCAAGGGCCACGCCGTCCGGCCGACGGTGTGGGGTGACCTCCGTCGTCGCGGCCCCGGACGCGGTCTCCCCTGCCCCCTCCCCCACCACCTCCCGGGCCGTCGTCCGGTGGGCGGTGATCGGCACCGTCGTGCTCGCCCTGGTCGTCCTCGTCGACCTCGAGCGACTGGGTGGCAACCCCCTGGGTCTGGTCCAGCCCGGTGCCGCGGGACCGGCGGCCGCGGCCTTCGCCGAGGACTTCCCGGAGACCGAGCTGCCCGCCGATGTCGGGCTCGACGGCCAGCTGGCCTACGCCATCGCCCGCGACCCGCTGCCTGTCGACGCCAGCGCCTCGAACCTCGATCGACCCCGGTACCGCCTCCAGCGCCCGCTCCTCCCCTACGTGGCTGCCGCCCTCCACCCCGGTGGCGGGGGGACGGGCCTGGTCTGGGCCCTGTTCGTCGTCGGCCTGGCCGGCGTCGCCGCGGTGGCGGCCGGGGCCGGGCTGCTGAGCACCCGGTGGGGCGGACCGGCCTGGGTCGGCGCCGTGGTGGCCGTCCTGCCCGGTTGCTTCATGTCGCTGCGGGTGACCACGGCGGACGCCCTCGGCCTGGGGCTGGCCCTGCTGGCCGTGGCCCTGGCCGCCCGGGGCCGCACCGGCCCGGCGATCGTCCTCGGGGTGGCCGCCGTGCTGGCCAAGGAGCCCGCCTGGCTGGTCCTGGCCGGCTGGGCCCTGGCCCACCGGACGCGCCGGGACGCCGCCGTCGCCCTGGTGCCGGCGGTGGTGGCCGGCGCCTGGCTGGTCGCCCTGCGGCTGCTCGTGCCCGGCGCCGAGAGCCTCAACGGCGACATCGGCCTCCCGTTCGTCGGCCTGGTGCACGCCGCCACCGACATCTGGGCCGAGGGCCGCGAGCTGTGGGGCCTGGTCGGCACCGTCCTGGGGCTGGCGCTCGGGGCTCTCGCCCTCGGGCGTCGCGGCCTGCGTCACCCCCTCGGCTGGGCCGTGGCCCTGAACCTGGCGTTCGTCACCGTCGCCGGGAGCAACCCGCTCGGCACCAGCTTCGGCGGCACCCGCACCAGCCTCGCCCTCAGCGCCCTCGCCATCGTCGTCCTGGCCACCCCGGACGCCCGCCGCGACGGGGCCGTCAGCCCGCCGGCGCCCGTCGCGAGCTGACCTCGTCGTCCAAACACGGTGCGACCGGCCGGACCGGTCCCGGCCGGGCCGACGGGGGCTCGGCGAACCGGTAGAGCAGCACGCTGCCGCCGCCCAGCGTGCCCACCGGGCAGTAGGCCCGGAGCCAGGCCAGCTCGTCGCGGGACACGACCGTCAGACGGGTCGCCCCCACGGCGACCCAGCCGGTGACCTCGGCCGGGTCGGCATCGATGAGGTCCCGCGACGCGCCCCCCACCGACAGCCCGCGCGGGGCGATGACCGAGACCCACGGCTCGTCGTGCGTCGCCGCCCAGCGCCGGACCCGGTACAGGTCCTGGCCGAAGTCGAGGTTGGCGTCGCTCACCCACCGGTAGGCGGGCCGGAACGGCGGTGGGCTCCAGGCCATGGGGCGGCTGCTCCCGGCGAGCAGGGCCGCGATCTGGGCCACGGCGACGATGGCCAGCGCCACCCGCCCGACCCGGTGGCCGCGCAGCAGGTCGGCGCCGGCTCCCGCGGCGACCATCCAGAGCGCCAGCGACGGCAGCGCCAGCCGCAGGCCCAGGGCGAGGGGCTGGACCATGGTGAACGCCAGGAGCACGAGCCCGGGCAGCGCAACCGTGAGGGCCATGTCCATCCGGCGCGGGCCGGGCCGGCGCCACCACGCCACCGCCGCCAGCGCCAGGACGAGCACGGCCGGCAGCGGGACCTTGGCCACCAGGCTGGCGGGATAGAACCACCACTGCGTGCCCGACCAGGCCCGCCCCATCAGCCACGCCTTGCGGGGGTCCGAGGTCAGGGTCAGGTAGGCGAACCCGGCCTGCCACTCGGGCGGCGTGGGGACGGCGAGCACCGCCTTGACCAGCGTCGAGCGCGCCCCGGCCGAGGCCACCAGGCCGTCGTAGCGGGCGGCGGGCGCACCGGTGGGGGCGGTGGGGTCGAGGGCGCGGTAGATCGCCCACAGCCCGGCGTAGCCGACGCCGCCGGCCACCGCCGCGGCCCGGCCCGCCAGGGCGCGGGCTCCGGGGGCGACGGCCACCACCACCAGGGCGATGGGGACCAGCACGAGCGCGGTGTGGCGGGTGGCGAGGGCCAGCGCCAGGGTGACGCCGACGACGGCGGCCCGGCGCAGCGTGGGGTCCTCCCGGTGGCGCAGGAGGGCCAGCGAGACCGCCAGCGTGGCCAGCGTGAAGGCCACGTCGATCGACTGGAGGTGGCCCAGGCCCAGCACGAACGGGGTGGTGAACCAGAGCCCGGCCGCCAGGAGGCCGGCCGCCTCACCGGCGAGCCGCCGAGCCAGCCGGTACAGCAGGGCGCCGCACGCCACCGCCTCGGCCAGGGGGACGAGCCGGGACAGGAACAGCACCCGATGCAGCCGGCCGGCCCGGTCGTTGGCGGCGAGGGTGGCGTCGGTGTGGCCGAACCAGTCCCCCTCCCGCCAGGACTCTCCCCGGGGCACGATGGGGTCGGCCGCCAGGGCCGGGAGCGCCGCCAGCACCTTGGGCAGGATCGGGTGCTCCGGGCTCATCCGCAGGTCGTGGTGGACCAGGTGCGACAACCCACCGGCCAGGTCCACGCCCTCGTCGACGGTCGGCGAGTCGGAGGCGGCCTGGCGGAGCCCCGCCACGACGAAGACGATGGCGACGGCCACCACGGCCAGGCGCGCCCACCGGGGGACGGTCGGCTCGACGGCTCCCTCGGCTGGCACCCCACGATGGTGGTCGACCCGGTGCCGGCGACGGCGCATCCCCTCCGACCGGGTCAGCCCACCTGACGGAGCTCGCGCTTGAGCTCCTTGATCTCGTCCCGGAGGCGGGCGGCGTACTCGAAGCGGAGATCGGACGATGCCTCGTGCATCTCCTCCTCCAGGGTGTGGATGAGCCGGGCCAGCTCCTCGCCCGGCAGACCGGCCAGCTCCTCGCGCCGCTTCTTGTCGGCCGCGCGCTCCCTCCGGCTGCCCCCACCCGGCATGGGGGCCTTGTCCTCCGCCGGCCGGATCAGGGCGAGGATGTCGGTGACGGCCTTGCGGATGGTCTTGGGGTCGATGCCGTGCTCGACGTTGTAGGCCTTCTGGAGGCCCCGGCGCCGGTTGGTCTCGCTGATCGCCTTCTGCATCGACGGCGTGACCTTGTCGGCGTACATGATCACCTGGCCCTCGACGTTCCGGGCGGCGCGGCCGATGGTCTGGATGAGCGAGGTCTCGCTGCGGAGGAAGCCCTCCTTGTCGGCATCGAGGATCGCCACCAGCGACACCTCGGGCAGGTCGAGGCCCTCGCGCAGCAGGTTGACCCCGACGAGCACGTCGTACTCGCCCAGGCGCAGCTCACGAATGATCTGAATCCGCTCCAGCGTG
>DASYLG010000547.1:0-7142 GCA_036009685.1 Iamia sp.
CTCGTCCGGGTCGTCCCAGGGGTTCGCTTCGTCGGTGGGCACCCAGTGGCTCCTGCGCGTGCGGTCTGGCGCGTCCGGAGGACGGCCGGGAGACTGTACTTCGTGGGCGGGCGCCGACTCCCGCCGGGACGGTGGCTAGCGGGCGCCCTCGCGGCTCGAGTGGATCACGGCGTCGGCCTCGATCTCGACCTTCCACCGCTCGTCGAGCAGCCTGGCCACGACGACGGTGGTGTTGGCCGGGCGCACCGCGTCGAACACCTGGCGGTGGGCCCGGGCCACGCCGTCGAAGTCGGCCGCGTCGACCAGGTAGATCCGGGTGCGGACCACGTCGGTGATGTCGCTGCCCGCCTCGATCAGGGCGCCCTCGATGATCTCGAGGCAGCGCCGGGCCTGGGCCTCGACATCGTCGTCGACCGATCCGTCGGGTCGCTGCGGCGCGGTGCCGGCCACGAAGACCTGGTCACCCACCCGGACGGCCCGGCAGTAGCCCATCAGCAGCTCCCATGGCCCCCCGGAGGACACGCGGCGACGGTTCTCATCCATGCGGTGACGCTAGGCCCTGGCAGGCTGGCCCCATGACCGGTTCCGACGAGGCCTACGGCCGCTCCGCCGACGCCTACGACCTGATCTACGACGGCATCGGCAAGGACTACCGGGGCGAGGCGGCCGAGGTCGCGGACCTGGTGCGGGCCCGGCGGCCCGGCGCCCGCACGCTGCTCGACGTGGCCTGCGGCACGGGGGCCCACCTCCTGCACCTGCAGGACGACTTCGCCGTCGAGGGCGTCGAGCTCAGCGCCCACATGGCCGACCGGGCTCGCGACCGGCTCCCCGGCGTCGCCGTCCACGACGGCGACATGCGGCTGTTCGACCTGGGGCGCCGGTTCGATGCGGTGACGTGCCTGTTCTCGTCGATCGGCTACACCCGCACGCCCGAGGACCTCGATCGGGCCCTGGCCGCCATGGCCCGCCACCTCGAGCCCGGCGGCGTCCTGGTGGTCGACGCCTGGCTGACGCCCGGGGCCTGGACCGACGGCCACGTCGGCGCCGAGGCCGCCACCGGGCCGGGCCGGGCCGTGGCCCGCACCGCCCGCTCGTGGCGGATGGGGCGCACCAGCGTCCTCGACATGACCTGGGTGGTCACCACCCCGTCCGGCACCGACACCTTCGCCGAGCGCCACGAGCTGGGCCTCTTCACGACCGAGGAGACCCGCGCCTCCCTGGAGGATGCCGGTCTCGTCGACGTGGAGGAGCTCCCCGGCGCGGTGGCCGGCGAGCGCTCCCGCTGGGTGGCCTCCGCCCCCTGAGGCGCGAGCTGCGCCCACGAGGTGCCAGGCACCTCGTGGGCTCAGGCGGCCTCGGCGGCGGCCTTCTCGATCGACTTGGTGAAGACGCCCTTGGAGAAGGCGATGGCGCCGATCACGACGACGGCGGCGACGACCGCGATGGCGATGCCGAGACCCTCGCCCTGCTGCTTGAGGTCGCGGAGCGCGCCCTCGTCGTAGAGGCCGATGATGGCCGGCAGGATCAGGAGCGACACCAGGTTCATCACCTTGATGAGCGGGTTGAGCGCCGGGCCGGCGGTGTCCTTGAAGGGGTCGCCGACGGTGTCGCCGATGACGGCGGCCTTGTGGGGCTCGGAGCCCTTGCCGCCCTCGGCGCCGTCCTCGATGTACTTCTTGGCGTTGTCCCAGGCGCCGCCGGCGTTGCTGAGGAAGTTGGCCATGAGCTGACCGACGACGATCACCGACGCCAGGAAGGCGCCCAGCGAGATGGGCCCGAGGCCGAAGCCGATGATGACGGGGGCCAGCACGGCGATCAGGGCCGGGGTGGCCAGCTCGCGCAGCGAGGCGGTGGTGCAGATGTCGATGGCGGGGCCGTAGTCGGGCTTCTTGGTGCCGGCCATGATCTTGCCGTCGGCGAACTGGCGCCGGACCTCCTCGACCACCACGCCGGCGGTGCGGGACACGGCGCGGATGGCGAGCGAGGAGAAGATGAAGGCGATCGATCCGCCGACCAGGAGGCCGATGAAGACCTTCGGGTCGGCCACGTTGATCGGGTACGCCTGGTCGCCGATGTCGAGGCCGATCTCCTCGGTGATCGTCTCGCCGTAGGAGGCGAACAGGGCCACCGCGGCGATCACGGCCGAGCCGATGGCGAAGCCCTTGGTGACGGCCTTGGTGGTGTTGCCCACGGCGTCGAGGCTCACCATGATCCGCTCGGGCTCGCCCTCGAAGTGGCCCGACATCTCGGCGATGCCGGCCGAGTTGTCGGCGACCGGGCCGAAGGTGTCCTCGGCCACGATGATGCCGGTGGTCGAGAGCATGCCGATGCCGGCCAGGGCGACCAGGTAGGTCGAGAACTTGAAGCTGCCGCCGCCCAGGACGAGGGCGCCGCCGATGGCGACGGCCACGGCGATGAGGCCCCACACGGCCGACTCCAGGCCCAGGCTCATGCCCTCGAGGACGGTGGTGGCCGGCCCCGTGCGGGCCGCCTTGGCGATGTCCTGCACCGGCTTCTGGGTGGTGGCGGTGTAGTAGGCGGTGATCTTGGAGGCGGCGAAGCCGAGGGCCACGCCGACGACGATGGCGCCGAACATCCGGGCGCCGGGCTGATCGATGCTGGCGCCGTCGGGGTTGCCCACGTAGGCGAAGGCGAGCACGGCGGCGCCGATGACCGAGATGGCCTGGGCGATCGAGATGCCCCGGTTGATGATCTTGAGGGCGTCGTCCTCGCCCGGGCGGGCCTTGGCCAGGTAGAGGCCGATGGTCGAGGCGACCAGGCCGATGGCCATCACGCCCACCGGAAAGACGAGGCCGCGGGCGGCCACGTCGGGGCCCAGGCCGATGCCCTGGAAGGCGATGACGCCGAGGATGATCGAGGCGACGAGGGTGACGCCGAAGCTCTCGAAGAGGTCGGCGGCCATGCCGGCGCAGTCGCCCACGTTGTCGCCCACGTTGTCGGCGATGGTCGCCGGGTTGCGGGGATCGTCCTCGGGGATGCCGGCCTCGACCTTGCCGACCAGGTCGGCGCCGACGTCGGCGGCCTTGGTGAAGATGCCACCGCCGACCCGCAGGAACAGGGCCAGGAGCGAGCCGCCGAAGCCGAAGCCGATGAGCATGGCGGTCGAGGTGTTCTGGAACAGGAGGATGATGACGGTGGCGCCGGTGAGGCCCAGCCCGGCGGTGGCCAGGCCGACCACGCCACCGGTGCGGAACGCCACCTGGAAGGCGCCGCCGAAGTCCGAGCGCACGGCGGCGGCGGTGGTGCGGACGTTGGCCTTGGTGGCCAGCCACATGCCGAGGAAGCCGATCGAGGCCGACGACACCGCGCCGACGAGGAAGGCGAGGGTCCGGAACAGGCCGGACTTCACGAAGGTCAGCTCGACCTGGCCGTTGTCCCGCACGATCTCGGTGGAGGTGAGGAAGACGATGATCGCCAGCGGGACCACGATCACGGCGATGGTGCGGAACTGGCGCGTGATGTACGCCATCGCACCCTCGTGGATGGCGTCGGAGATGTCGGTCATCTCCTTCGGGCCGACGTCCGCCTTGAGGACGCCCTGCATCATGGTGAAGGCGACGCCCAGAGCGCCGAGTGCGACGAGGAGCGAGACGAGCAGCACCGTGGTGTCGGTGCCGCTCAGGTCGAAGGCCTGGTAGCCACCCTCGGCCAGGACGTGGGACATCGGTCAACCTCTCGTGGAGTCGTCGCCCCACCGGGTGAGGGGCGCAGGCTCGTCGCCGGGCGCGCCCCAGGGCGCGGCCGCAGCGCAGCGGCGCCCTTGCTATACGGCCCGGTGTGACCCGTGCAAAACCAGGTCAGGCCCTGGCGCGGGCCGTCCTCAGGAGGCGAGGGGCGGGGTCGAGCGGTTGACCCAGCTCTCGTCGGAGGAGCGGGGTGTCTCGACCCGGACCCCGTCGAGACGGGCGAGGTCGTCGGCGGTGAGCTCGACGGCCGCCGCGCCGACGTTCTGCTCGAGGTACGACACCCGCTTGGTGCCGGGGATGGGCACGACGTCGTCGCCCTGGGCCAGCACCCAGGCCAGTGCGACCTGGCCGGCGGTGCAGCCGTGGGCGGCGGCGATCTCGGTGACCAGGGCCACGACCGACCGGTTGGCGTCGAGGGCCTCGTCGGTGAAGCGGGCCTGGCCGCGCCGGAAGTCGCCGGGCGCCAGCTCGTCACGGCTGCCGATCGCCCCGGTGAGGTAGCCCCGGCCGAGCGGGCTGTAGGGCGCCAGGCCGATGCCCAGCTGGCGGCAGGTGTCGAGGATCTCGCCCTCGATGTCGCGGCTCCAGATGGAGTACTCGGTCTGGAGGGCGGCGATGGGGTGGGTGGCGTGGGCCCGCCGGAGGGTGTCGGGCGAGGCCTCGGAGAGTCCCAGGTGGCGGACCTTGCCCGCCGTGACCAGCTCGCCCATGGCCCCGACGGTCTCCTCGATGGGGATGGAGGTGTCCGGCCGGTGCAGGTAGTAGAGGTCCACGTGGCCGACGCCGAGCCGGCCGAGCGAGCCCTCGATCGCCTCCCGGCAGTAGGCGGGCGACCCATCGACGGCCATGACCAGCTCGCCGTCCTCGATGCGGGGGCGGAGGCCGAACTTGGTGGCCAGCACGACCTCGTCGCGCCGTTCGGCGATGGCCTTCCCGACCACCTCCTCGGAGGTGAAGGGGCCGTAGACGTCGGCCGTGTCGAGCAGGGTGACTCCGAGGTCGAGGGCCCGGCCGATGACCTCGTCGGGGGCGGTCGCCTCGAAGTCGCCGTAGATCGGGCTGAAGCTCATGCAGCCCAGGCCGACGGTGCCGACCTCGAGGCCGGACCGGCCCAGGGCCCGCGTGGGGATCGGGGTCTCGCTCATGCTCCGCAGCTCCCCGCCGAGCCCAGCGTGCCGCCGTAGATCTCTATCTTCATCTCGATGATGGCGAGGGCCTCGTCGAGCTCGGTCCGCCGGGCCAGCACGGCGTCGCGGTGGGCCTCCATGATCTCCAGCCGCTGGCGCTCGGTGGCGGGGCCCTCCTCGACCAGGGCGACGTAGCGTTGGAGCACCCGGATCGGCATCTCCGACTGGCGCATCCGGGTGATGAACACGACCCGGCCGATGTCGACCTCTCGGTAGCGCCGTCGGCCGCCGCCATCGCGGGGCGGAGCCAACAGCCCCTCCTTCTCGTAGTAGCGGAGGGTGTCGTGGCTGACGCCGGTGCGGTCGACCACCTCGGCGATGCTCAGGGTCGGCTCGTCGAGCGTCTCGACGGCGACAAGGGTGTCGGTGAGGGTCATCGGGACCGACCGTACGACCTGGAGTGTGGTCCAGGTCAAGGGGTAGCCTCGGACTCCGTCCGAAACCACCCCTCCCGCCGGAGTCGGTCCGTGGCCGGACGAGCGTCTCCCGATGGGCCACCATCTGCGGGTGAGCGAGTCGATCAGCGGCAACCGGTCCCACTGGAACGACACGGCGCACCACTGGGTCGACCCGGGGCGCCTCAGCTGGGCGACCGACGAGGTCACGTGGGGCACCTTCGGCGTGCCCGAGGCGGAGATCGGGGCCTTGCCGGACGTGGCCGGACGGGACGTGGTCGAGATCGGGTGCGGCACCGGCTACGTCTCGGCCTGGCTGGCCCGGCGGGGTGCGGCGTCGGTGGTCGGGATCGACCCCACGGAGGGCCAGCTGGCCACCGCCCGCCGCTTCCAGGCCGAGTTCGACCGGCCGTTCCCCCTGGTCCAGGCGGCGGGCGAGGCCGTCCCCCTGCGGGACGCCAGCTTCGACCTGGCCGTGTCGGAGTACGGCGCGGCCATCTGGGCCGATCCGTACGCGTGGCTGCCCGAGGCGGCCCGGCTGCTCCGGCCCGGCGGCGAGCTGGTGTTCCTCGGCAACTCGGTGGCGTTCATGCTCTGCTGCCACGACGACGACACGCCGCCCACCGCCGAGATGCAGCGGCCCCAGCGGGGCATGGGTCGGTTCACGTGGCCCGAGGACCCGTCGGTCGAGTTCCACCTCTCGCACGGCGAGATGCTCCGCCTGCTCCGGGCCAGCGGGTTCGAGGTCCTCGACCTGATCGAGGTCTACGCCCCGACCGACGCCGCCGATGCCACCCTCTGCAGCGGCGAGGTCGCGTTCGTGTCGGCCGCCTGGGCCCAGCGCTGGCCGGTCGAGGAGATCTGGCGCGCCCGCCGTGTGGGCTGATCGGGGTTCTGGCGCGGTGGTGTCGCGCCGGCGCGACCGGGCCACGCCAGAAGGCACAAGCGACCATCTCCGGCAAGAAGCTGGTTCTTGCCTGGTGTGGTCGTGCCCGGTCCGGGCTCAGGGAGCCGGCGGGCGGCCCAGGGCGGCTCGGACCTGGGCGACGACGGCCCGGCGCCGAGCGCGGACCGTGGCGGCGGCGGCGCGGAGCTGGGACCGGGCGCCCTGCGTGACCCGTCGGATCGGGGCCCGCACCCGCTGACCGGCCCGCCGGGTGGCGGCGGCGGCCGAGCGGAGTGACTGGCGAACGGCCCGCCACGGCCCGGCCAGCGTGCGCGCCACCGACCGGACCCCGGCGATCACGGCCCGCCCGGCCGCCCGGACCGGAGCAGCCACGGCGGCGGCGACCCGGGCCGTCGCCCGCCACCCCGCACCCAGGGCGGCCCAGGCGGCGCGGATCGGTCCGACGAGCGCCCGCCCCAGGGCCTGGAGCCCAGCCCAGGCGGCGCGGATGGGTCCGACGAGGGCCCGCCCGAGGGCTCGGAGCGCGGCCCAGGCGGTGCGGATGGGTCCGACGAGGGCCCGACCGACGGCTCGCGCGGCGACGCCGATCCGGCGGGCCACCCCCCGTGCCACCGCCACCACGGAGCGGAACCCGGCCCGCACGGCCACGCCGATCCGCCGGGCCAGCCCGGCCACCGCCGCCCAGGCCACCCGCAGCGGGCGGACGAGGACCCGAGCCACGGCTCGGACCCCGGCGGCCAACCGGCGCCACCCGCCCACGATCCCGGCCCAGGTCGCCCGCAGCGGTCGGGCCAGCGCCCGACCGAGGGCGCGGAGGCCAACCCACGCGGCCCGCAACGGCCGGAGCAGGGCCCGACCGAGGGCCCGCCACCCCGAGACGATGGCGGCCCACGCCGCCCGGACTGGCCGGAGCAGGGCCCGACCCACGGCTCGGAGGGCCCGGGGC
>DASYLG010000548.1:0-8732 GCA_036009685.1 Iamia sp.
CTGGCCGACACGCTCGAGCCCAAGGGCGTGATGGTCGTCATCGAGGCCGAGCACCTGTGCATGTCGATGCGCGGGGTGCGCAAGGCCGGCGCCTCCACCGTGACCTCGGCCGTCCGGGGCCTGTTCCGCTCCAGCGTCGCCACCCGCCAAGAGGCCATGCGCTTCGTCACCGGCGGGCGCGGTAGGGACTAGCCGACAGGACCACGAGGTGCCTGGCACCTCGTGGTCCGGTCGGCTAGTCCCTGCCGCGGCCGCCGGTGACGAAGCGCATGGCCTCTTGGCGGGTGGCGACGCTGGAGCGGAACAGGCCGCGGACGGCCGAGGTCACGGTGGAGGCGCCGGCCTTGCGCACCCCGCGCATCGACATGCACAGGTGCTCGGCCTCGATGACGACCATCACGCCCTTGGGCTCGAGCGTGTCGGCCAGGGCGTCGGCGACCTGCGAGGTGAGGCGCTCCTGGACCTGGGGCCGGCGGGCGTAGCCGTCGACCAGCCGCGCCACCTTCGACAGCCCGATGACCCGACCGTCGTCGTTGGGGATGTAGGCGACGTGGGCGTGGCCCATGAAGGGCACCAGGTGGTGCTCGCACATCGAGTAGAGCGGGATGTCGCGGACCATCACCATCTCGTCGTGGTCGGCCTCGAAGGTGACCTTGAGGTGGCGGCGGGGGTCCTCGTGGAGGCCGGCGGCGATCTCGGTCCACATGCGGGCGACCCGGCCGGGGGTGTCGAGGAGGCCCTGGCGCTCGACGTCCTCGCCGATGGCGGCCAGCAGCTCGCGCACGGCGGCCGCGACCCGGCCCTCGTCGACCCCGGGGCCGGTCTCGGTGGGCGGTCCCACGGACGCGGCCACCTCAGGCCCCCTTGTAGGTGCGAACGTCGGGCAGGTTGCGGTAGCGCTCGGCCACGTCCAGGCCGTACCCGATCACGAACTCGGGCGGGATGCTGAAGCCGATGTACTTGAGCCCGAGGTCGCCCTTCTGCTGGCCCTCACGGACGAGCATGGCGCACACCTCGAGGCTGGCCGGTCCCCGGGCGAGCAGGTTGCGCCGCAGGTACTGGAGCGTCAGCCCGCTGTCGATGATGTCCTCGACGATGAGCACGTCGCGGCCCGACAGGTCGAGGTCGAGGTCCTTGACGATGCGGACCACCCCGCTGGTCTTGGTGGCCGCCCCGTAGGAGGACACGGCCATGAAGTCGAACTCGACCGGTAGATCGATGGCCCGGGCCAGGTCGGCCATGAAGACGAACGCCCCCTTGAGCACGCCGACCAGCAGCGGGGCCCGGCCGGCGTAGTCCTCGGTGATCTGGGCACCGAGGTCGGCGACCCGCCGGGCGATGGCCGCCTCGCTCACCACCACCTCGCCCAGCGCAGGGTCTTCGGTCGGCGCAGCGGGCTCCATGGGCCGGCAACCTATCGGGACGGGTCGAGCGAGAGCACCCCGCCGGAGCGCTGGACCCGACGCCCCCCCGAGACCTCGCAGGCGACGGCGTCGCCCCGCGCCACGGTCAGGACCCGCTCGACCTCGGCCGCCGACGGGGGCTGGCCGGCGGCGGTCGGGCGGAGCCAGGCCCGCACCGCGGCCCGGGCCAGGGCCACCGGCGCGGCCGAGAGAGAGCGGGCGTCGGTGACGTCGAGCTCGGCGGCCAGGGCGGCGACGAGGTCGGCGTCGTCGGCCAGCAGGGCGGCCTGGCGGGCCAGCACCGGGGCCAGATCCCGGCCGGCGACGTCGGCCAGCAGCGGCAGGACCTCGTGGCGGACCCGGTTGCGCAGGAACCGGGGATCGTCGTTGCTCGGGTCCTCGACCGGGATCAGCCCCTCGGCGGCACACAGGGCGTGGGTCTCCGACCGCCGCAGCGCCAGGATCGGGTGCCGGGGCCCGGGCCGGAGGGCGCCCAGGCCGGTGGTCCCGGCCCCCCGGAGCAGGTTCAGCACCACCGTCTCGGCCCGGTCGTCGAGCGTGTGGCCGGTGCTGGCGTCGGGCCCCAGGACCGCGGCCCGGGCGGCCCGGGCGCGGGCCTCCAGGTCCGGCCCCTCGGCCAGGGTCACCCGCTCGGCCCGGAACGTCGCGCCGTAGCGCTCGGCGGCGGCGGCCACCACCGCCGCCTCCCCCGCCGACTCGGGTCGCAGGCCGTGGTCGACGTGCACGGCGGTGACGGTGCACCCGGCGGCGCACGCCAGCACCAGCAGCGCCAGCGAGTCGGCTCCCCCCGACACCCCGGCGACGACCGCCGCCCCGGGAGACGGGAACGTGCACCGCGCCAGCAGCTCCCCTGTCGAACTTTGAACGGAACCACGCCGCATGTGGCGGAGTTCGTCCAAAGCTCGAAGCTCAGGCGGCGGGTTCGACGACGCCGACCCGGGCCAGCCAGGCCTCGGGGTCGCGGATCTCGGTCATCGTGGGGAGGTTGGCCGGGTCCTCCCAGGCCACGTCGAGCTGCTTCTCGCCACCGACGCCCTCGACCGCCTCGATGAACCGCTCGCCCTGCTCGTACTGCTTGAGCTTGGCCTCCAGGCCGATCAGCTTCTGGAGGAGCTTGATGGCCGGGTTGGCGTTCTGACGGCGCTGGCGCAGCACCTGGCCGAACCGCACGGCGTTGGGGATCTGGTCGGCGCCGGCCCGGTCCATGGTGACGTCGCCGTGCCCCTCGAGCAGGCTCATCAGCCCGCCGATGTGCTCGAGCAGGTCACGCTGGGACGGGCTGCTGAACATGGCGGCGAGACCGCCCTCGTCGAGCGGGTTGGTGCCCTTGCGGATCTGCTCGGCGGCCCGGGTGACGGCGTCGAGCAGCTGCTTCGGGTCCTCGTCGACGGCCGAGACCATGCCGTCGACCAGGCCGAGGAAGTGCTCGCGCATCCACGGGATGCCAGTGAACTGCATGCGGTGGGTGACCTCGTGGAGGGCCAACCACTGGCGGAACTCCCGGGGCGGGAAGGCGAACTTCTTCTCCAGGGCGAGGATGTTGGGCCCGACGTAGTGGACGAGGTCCTGCTCCTCGGGATCCTCGTCCTCGATGACGAGCAGGTCGTACTGGCCCAGCACCCGGCCCGACATCCAGCCCAGGAGGGCGCCGACCTCGGCGCCGGCGACCCGGCGGGCGACGGGAGCGGCCAGGCCGGTGCCCATCTTCTCCTCGAGCCGGTTGGTGACCGGGCGCATCAGCCGCTGGAAGGAGGCGATGTTGGCGCGGATCCAGTCGCCCCGGTCGTCGACGCGGGCTCTGGCGGGGCCGGCCAGGCTGCGGAGCCCGGTGGTGATCGCCACCTGCTCCTCGGCCAGCGTGGTCAGCTCGTCGAAGTCGGCGACCAGCGAGTCGGCGTGGTAGCTGCGGTGGAAGGGGTCGGTGCCGGCGGCGCGCACGGCGACCCGCTCGGCCAGATCCCAGTCGACCGCGCTCTCAGCCATGCCGCCGCCGATCCCGTCAGTCCCGCTTGGCGCCGCGGGGCGGGTACTTGGGGCGGACGACCGAGCGGAAGTACATGACGGCCAGCTGGATGGTGGCCAGGACAGCCCCGATGGCGAGACCGACAGCCATCCAGAACGTCCAGATCACAGCGCCGAGGAGCATGGCTCGATCCTAGGGGTGGTTCAGGGGTCTGCCGAATCGCGGCGAGAGATCAGGCGATGTGGCGGCCGCGGGTGCGGAGCAGCACGGTCGGGTGGTGGAGCGAGCAGTGCTCGGCCTCGTTGTAGACCGAGAGGCGGGTCTCGCAGCCCTCCTCGGCACACACCCGCGTCCCCGATCCCACGTTGCCGTTGCCGGCACGGGAGCGGGACCGGGCCATGTCCTAGCCCTCGCCCTCGAGGAGGTCGGCCACCCGGGCCTTGAGGGCCTCGGGCACCTCGTCGCGACACTTGTAGGCGATGACCTGCTTGAGCTCGGCCTGGAAGTCGAAGGCCTCGAAGCACTCGCCGCAGGCGGTGAGGTGCTCGGCGATCACGGCCCGGCGGGAGGCGGTCAGCTCGCCGTCGAGGTACTCGTAGAGCTCGAGCAGCGCGTCGGAGCAGTCGCCGGCGTCGGTGGTGTCGTCAGATGCCATGGGAAGGTCAACGGGCCCGTTCGGGCTGGCGGCGGGGCGGTGCGTCGGGGTCGGTGTCCTCGTCGGCGAGGCCCCGGCTCCGTGCGTAGTCGAACAACGACTTCTGGAGGCGACTTCTTCCCCGGTGCAGCCGGCTCATGACCGTCCCGATGGGGATGTCGAGGATCTCGGCGATCTCCTTGTACGAGAAACCCTCGACGTCGGCCAGCAGGACGGCCATCCGGAACTGCTCCGGAAGGTCCTCGACGGCGGTCTTGATCTCGTGCTCGGTGAACCAGTCCATCAGCTCGTCCTCGGCGCTCCGGCCGACCTGGGCGGCCTCGAGCCCGCCCAGCCGCTGGTAGAGGTACGGGTCCTCGGACTCGTCGAGCTCGGTCTCGTCCGGACGGCGCTGCTTGGCCCGGTAGATGTTGATGTAGGTGTTGGTGAGGATCCGGTAGAGCCAGGCCTTGAGGTTGGTGCCCTCGGTGAAGCCGCCGTAGCCCCGGTAGGCCTTGAGGTACGTCTCCTGGACGAGGTCCTCGGCGTCGGACGGGTTCCGCGTCATGCGGAGGGCGGCGGAGTACAGCGAGCCCATCAGGGGCATGGCGTCCTCGGCGAAGCGGGCCTGGTCAGCCATGGGATCGGATCCGGGGGAGCATCGAGCGCCCCACCGTACTCGCCCGGCTAGAGATCGAAGTCCTCGTTCAGGCCCTCCACGAACCGGTGGAAGGCGATGTGGTCCGACGAGAAGGTCCTGCGCTCGCCGTCGGGTCCCTCGACCACCACGGTGTCGCCCGACGTCGCCTCGGTGACCTCGACCGGCGTCCAGCCCTGCTCGTAGAGGAGGCCCCGCAGCTCGGCCAGCACCGGGTCGTCGCCCCATCCCGCCACGTCGCACCTCCATCGTCGTCCTCGCCCGGGTCTCGGGCGGCCACGACGATAGGTTGCGGCGAGATGGATGGGGGCGTGATCACCTGCCGGGGACTGGCGCGCCGCTTCCCCGGGGGCCGGGCCATCACCGGGATCGACCTCGACGTGCAGCGGGGCGAGGTGCTGGCCCTGCTCGGCCCCAACGGGGCGGGCAAGACCACGACGGTGCGTCTGCTCAACGGCGTGCTCGCCCCGGACGAGGGCACCGCGACCGTCCTCGGCCTCGACCCCTGGCGCCAGGGCGACGACCTGCGCCGGCGCACGGCGGTGCTCACCGAGCACGCCGGGCTCGACGATCGCTTCACCGCCCGCGAGAACCTGCGGCTGGCCGGACGGGTCCGGGGCCTCGACCCCCGCGCCACCGAGCGGAGGGCGGCCGAGCTGCTCGAGCGTCTGGGCATGGGCGATCGGGCCGACGTGGTGGTCCGGGGCTTCTCGACCGGCGAGCGCAAGCGGATCGCCCTGGCCCGGGCCCTCCTCCACGACCCGGACCTGCTGTTCCTCGACGAGCCCACCTCGGGGCTCGATCCCACGGCCGGCCGCCGCGTGACCGAGATGATCGCCGAGCTGGCCACCACCCAGGGCCGCACCGTGGTGCTGTGCACCCACCTCCTGGCCGAGGCCGGGCGGCTGGCCGACCGGATGGCAGTGCTGGTCGAGGGCCGGATGCGGGCCAGCGGGAGCCCGGCCGCCATCGCCGGCGAGCTGTGGGGCACCCGCACCACCACCGTCGATCTCGGGCGGGTCGCTGACGCCCAGCACATCGTCGCCGTCGCCGCCGTGACCGGGACCTCGGCCGTGGAGGGCGTCGCCCGCGGGCTGCGGTTCGAGGGCGCCGACCGGGCCGTGGTGCCGGCGGCGGTGGCCGCCCTGGTGGGCGTGGGTGCCGAGGTGTTCGGCGTCGACACCCACGAGCCGTCGCTGGCCGACGTCTACTTCGCCGTCGAGGGCGCCGAGGCCGTCGAGCTCCCCGAGGTCACCAGGTGAGCGCCGTCGACCGGCGGGTGGTGCGAGCCCTGGTGGCCCACGACCTCACCGCCGTGCGCCGCACCCCGGGGCTGGTCGTCCCCATCGCCGCCCTGCCGGTCGTGCTCCTCGTGCTCATGCCGCTGGCCATCGCCGTGGCCGCCCGCGACCCCACCCTCGACGTCGGCACCTACGTCGACCTGGTGCCCGAGCGCCTCGCCGCGGCCGTCCGCCGGTACCCCGAGGAGGAGCGGCTGATCATCCTCGTCCTGGGCTACGTCATGGCTCCGCTGTTCCTGATCGTCCCGCTGATGGTGTCCGCCGTGCTGGCCGCCGACTCCTTCGCCGGTGAGCGCGATCGGGGGACGCTCGAGACGATGCTCCACACCCCGGTCCGCGATCGGGAGCTCTACCTGGCCAAGCTGCTGGCCGCCTTCGTCCCCGCCCTGGCCGTGGCCTGGCTGGGCTTCGCCGTGTTCGCCGTGGTCGCCAACGTGGCGTCGTGGGGGATCATGGGCCGGGTCTTCCTGCCGACGGTCCGGTGGCTGGTGCTGGTCGGCTGGGTCGCCCCGGCGGCCGCCGCCCTCGGCCTCGGGGTCATGGTCCGGCTCTCGATCCGAGCCCGCTCGGCCCAGGAGGCCCAGCAGATGGGCTCGGCCGTGGTGCTCCCGATCCTGGTGGTGGCCGTGGCCCAGGCCAGCTACCTGCTCCTCTACCCGGTGGCCACCAGCCTCGCCGCCGGGGCCGCGGTGTGGGCGGTGGCCATCGCCCTCAACGTCCGGGGCGCGCACCGGTTCACCCGGGACCACATGGCCACCAAGGTCTGAGCCGGTCAGGCCTCGGCCGTCACCTCGACCGTGTCGCACTCGCCACCCGCGCCCGCCTCCAGCCGGGCCCGCCCGCCCAGGATGCCGGTGGGGTCGGGATCGGCCGTCACCTCGCCTCCCACCTGACCGGGCACGGCCGAGAAGTAGGCGACGACGCCGGTCGACGGGCGGTAGAGGGCGGGGGTGTCGCGGCCGTCGCAGTCCCAGTCGCCGAGCAGGAGCTGGCCGGGGCTGCGGTCGCCGGCGACGCGGAAGTCGTAGCTGCGGGGCTCGACGTCGCCCTCCTCCAGCCGGAACCGCATGACCTGGCCGTTCCACACGACCTGGACCGGGCAGCCGTCGCCGTTGAGGTCGCCCTCGACCTCCTCGGCGCCGGGCGGCACCTCGATGGGCTCGAGGTCCGGGCAGGCCACGGCGGCGGGCGGCCCACCCCCGGCGACCTCGACGGCACCGGGCGCCTGCTCCTCGTCGAGCCGGTCCCGGACCCAGAGTCCGCCGGCCACCGCCCCGGCCAGCAGGGCCACGACGGCCGCGAGGGTGAGGATCGGGTGGCCCCGGTCGGGGGCGTCGGCCGTGCGGTCCGGGCGGGGTCCGAAGGCCCGGGTGCCCCGGCCGGGTCGGTCGTCGGCGCCATCGTCCTTCTCGTCGTGGTCGAAGCGGTCGTCGTCGGGGTCCGACGAGCCGCCCTCGTGGGCGGCCAGGGGGGTACCGGGCAGCCCGATCTCGTCGGCCGCCACCGCCGCCCGCAGCCGCTGGGCCAGGGCCTCGGCGGTGGCGGGCCGGTCGGCCGGGTCGCGGGCCAGGGCCGTCTCGACCACCCGGGCCAGCGGCGCCGGCACGTCGGGGACGTCGGCCAGCGGGAGGTGGTCGCCGACCTCGGCGGCGGCGAGGATCGCCTGGGCGTCGGAGCCGGCGTGGGGCAGCCGGCCGGCGAGGCAGAGGTAGGCGACGACGCCCAGGCCGTACACGTCGTTGCGGGGCTCGGGGGCGCCGGTGGCCACCAGCTCGGGGTCGACGTAGCCGGTGGTGCCCTCGATGGCCTGGCGCGACGGCGCGTCGTCGAGGACGGCCAGCCCGGGCCGGCCGCCGACGAGGTGCTGGGCCACGCCGAAGTCGCCGAGGAGGGGCTCGCCGTCGGAGGTGAAGAGGATGTTGGCCGGCTTCACGTCGCCGTGGAGCACGCCCCGCCTGTGGGCCGAGCCCAGGGCGTCGGCGATGCGGGACAGGACGGCCACGGTCTGGCCCGCCGTCAGCCGGCCCCGCTCGACGAGCAGGTCGTGGAGCGAGCCGCCCCGGGCCAGCGACATGACGATGGCGACGCCGTCGCCGTCGTCGAGCACGTCGACCACCCGGACGATGTGGGGATGGTCGAGCTCGGCCAGGATCGCCGCCTCGCGGCGCAGCCGGTCGGCTCCCTCGGGCCCGACGGCGGCGCGTGCCCGCTTGACCGCCACGACCTGGGCCAACGCCCCGAGCCGGGTGGCCTGCCACACCGACCCCGTCGTCCCCCGCCCCACCAGGGCGTCCAGGCGGTAGGGGCCGACCGTCTCCACCCGAGCCCCGTACCCGACCCCCAGGACCCCGACACCCCCCGTTCTGTCAATCCCCGTGCACCGTGGCGGTGCATGGGGGTTGACAGAAGCGGGGGGGTCAGGCGGCCTGGGGGCTCGCAGCCTCGGTGAGGGCGGCGAGGACGGCGGCGACGGCGGGGCGGGCGACGGCGGCCGAGCGGGTGACGGCCAGGAGCTCGCGGGTCACGGCCGGCGGGGCCAGGGGGCGGACCTCGATGCCGGCGACGCCGGCACGCACCCCGAGCCGGGGCAGCAGGGCCACACCGTGGCCGGCGGCCACGTGCTCGAGGTGGAGGATCAGGTCGTCGGTCTGCCAGCGCACCCGGGGCTCGAACCCGGCGGCCCGGCAGGCGCTGCGGACCGCCGCGCCACAGCTGACCTCGTCGGGGGCGACGATCCAGTCGTCATCGGCCA
>DASYLG010000549.1:0-6650 GCA_036009685.1 Iamia sp.
CTGCTGGAGCGATTCCATGGGGCCGGCTTCGGCTGCGACGACCTCGGTGTACTCGACGACGTGGGCAGTGCTCGAGGATCCAGTCACCGCGGGAGGCCTGGCCGTCGAGGGCAGCACGGAGGGCGTCGTCGAGGCCGTCGAGGGGGAGCTGGCCGCCGGACTGGCGGCGGGTGATGATGGTCGCGGTGGTCCGGGGGCGCGGTGGCGAGGACGGCTTCCAGATCCTGCTTTCGTTGCGCGAGGTCGACACCGGATCTTCGAGCGAGATCGGCCTGCTCGGTCATGGCGTGGTCCTCGAGCCAGGTGCGGGCGCTGATGACGACCGAGCCAACCTGGACCAGGGCCTCACGACCGACGTGGTCGGGCGCGCCGAGCGGCGTGTCGGGGTCGGCGCCGATGCCGTACCGGAAGCGGTGAGCGGCGAGGTGCTGCCGCACAGCTCGACGAGGAGGTGCCAGTAGGAGCCGTAGGTCCGCTGGCTGCGGGGCTTGTAGCCGGCGGCGACGACGGGCACGTACTCCGCGACCGTCGTCGCGCCGGGACATGGGGGTGCCTGCATCCGTCGACCGCCAGTAGGTCCTTCGACAGTGAGGCCCATGGCCTCCAGCTCTCGCAGGTTGACGCGCGCCCGCATGGGTCGTGTCGGTCGCTCGGCCTCCAGCAGCTGGTCAAGGGCGGTGGTCGGCCAGACAGCCACGGTCGAGGAGTCGGCCGAGAAGCTGACGACCACGGCGTCGTGGATGCCGAGGGCCCGACGCACCCCGGGCGGAGGAGGACTCGTCCCCTGTCGTCGCAGGCGACCGGTGCGCCCGCCAGCGTCGGCGAGGCACCGATGGTCAGCTCCCATCGTCCTGTCCGCAGGCGGCCGACGACCGGTTGCAGACGGCCCTCGTCGCACAGCTCCGGCAGAGCGAGCCGTGCCCTCTGGTCGAGGCGGCGGATGTCGTGGCGCCAGCCGGCCTCGACGACACATGGGCGCGACGGGAACCGCCGCAGATCCAGCACCCCGCCGGGGTGGAACTGGCGCCCTGAGAACCGGCCCTGACGACCGGCCTGCAAAGCGAACCCTTGAACACCTACGTGCGGGGAACCTTCCCCACGAGTGGTGGGCGAGGGGGGACTTGAACCCCCACGTCCTTTCGGACACAGGAACCTGAATCCTGCGCGTCTGCCAATTCCGCCACTCGCCCGAGTGGAAGGGCCGACGTTAGCGCTGTCGTCGCAACCCGGGCCAGTGGAGATACGCGACCGCGCGCGCCACCGCCTCGAGGGGCCCGAGGGCGAAGAACCGGAACCAGAGCGCCGCCAGGGCCACCTGTGCGGCCCAGAGGGCCGTCACGAGGACGACGGCGACCCCGATGCCGACGTCGTCGCCCCAGCCCAGCCCGTAGCCGTTGAACACGAACGAGGCCACCAGCGACTGCGACAGGTAGAGGGTCAGCGACATGCGGCCGGCGGGGGCGATGGCGCCGAGGACCCGCTCACCGACCGCGGTCTGGGCGGCCAGCAGCACCACGCCGGCCCAGCCGAGGGCGACCGCCGGGCCGAGGAGCGAGTAGCCCAGCCACCGCAAGGTGGCCTCGCCGGGCAGGTCCGTCCCCAGGGCGATCGAACCCGCCAGCCACGCCGCGGGGATCGACAGCACCAGGCCGGCGACCCACGCCGGCACCATCGCCGAGCGCAGCCAGGCCGGCCAGCGGCGGGGGTCGACCCAGCCGAGCCGGGCCGCCGCCATCCCCAGCAGCATCATCCCCGCCACTGTGCCCCCCACGGTGAGGAGGCCGAGGATCTCCTCGAACGTCAGGTCCTCGGTCCGCAGCCGGATGACGTCGCCGAACGATCCGTGCCCGTAGACGGCGGCGTCGGTGGCGAGGCGGGCCCGCTCGTCGGCGCGCACCTCGCCGATGCTCCCGGCGCTCTCGCTCGAGAGGGTGAGCGACGCCGACAGCGCCACGAGGCCGGTGGTGAAGAGCGACTGGAGCACGACCAGGGCGGCGCCGAGGCCCGCCAGCCACGACGGGGGGACCCGCCGGACCAGCAGGAGGGCGACGCCGATCACGGCGTAGGTCACGAGGATGTCGCCGTCGAAGAGGAAGGTGGCGTGGAGCAGCCCGAGCACGAGCAGCACCAGGCACCGGCGCAACCAGGGGCCGGTCACCGAGCGCCCGCGGGCCCGGCTCCGGGCGTCCTGGACGGCGAAGCCCCAGCCGAACAGGAACGAGAAAAGCGGGTAGAAGCGGCCCTCGGTCAGGGCCGAGAGGACCACGGTCAGGGGCGAGACGTCACCGCCGACGTCACCGCCCGCGGCGGCCAGGATCGGGCCCACGCCCCGGCGGTAGGCCGCCACGTTGACCACCACGATCCCCAGCAGGGCCACGGCGCGCAGGGCGTCGACCGCGACCCGCCGCTCCCCCTCGGCGACCGGCGCGGCCGGCTCCCGGGGCCCAGGCGGGGACGGCGTCGGTGCCCACGCGGGAGCGGGCCAGGTGGGCTGCACGGACCCATCATCCATCGCCGCTGCGGCCCGACCCGATCGACGCCCGACGGCCCCCCGCGTGCCCGCCCACGAGGAATGGGGAGGGGGCCACCCGTGAGGGAGCCGGCCGTACCGATAACTTTGCGTCCCGTGAGCTTGAAGGGGTTCGAACGTCGGCTGGAGCAGGCCGTCGAGGGCACCTTCTCGCGCGTCTTCCGATCGGGCCTGCGACCGGTCGAGATCGGGCGCCGGCTGATCCGGGAGATGGACACCAGCCGGTCGATCGACGTCCGGGGTCGCACGGTCGTGCCCAACTCGTTCATCGTCTACCTGAGCGGCGAGGACCACGCCGCCTTCGCCGAGATCGCCGACAGCCTGCTGCGCGAGCTGGCCGACGCCGCCCGCGAGCACGCCCGCGAGGAGGCCTACTCGTTCCTCGGGCCGGTGGAGGTCACCTTCGAGCCCAGCAACCTCCGGGCCGGGACCTGCCAGGTCAACGGCCGGCTGCGCGAGGGCAAGGGCGGCGCGGGGGCGGGGTCGCTCGTGCTCCCGACCGGAGATCGCATCCCGCTGGGCGAGAGCGTCATCACCATCGGCCGGCGGGCCGAGTCGACCATCGTCCTCTCCGACCCCAACGTCAGCCGCAACCATGCCGAGATCCGCCCCGCCGGGTCCGGGTGGGTGCTGGTCGACCTGGGCTCGACCAACGGATCCCGTGTCGACGGCATCCGGGTCTCGATCCAGCCCCTCGAGGACGGCAACGAGATCAGCTTCGGCAACACCCGGATCTGGTTCGAGGCCAGCTAACCGTCCTCGGTCCCGTAGCGGCCCGCCAGCTCGGCGCCGATGCGGCCCAGGACGGCCTGCACCTCCGGGGGCTCGAGCACCTCGACCAGGCCACCCCAGCCGGCCAGCTGGCGCCCGAGGTCGAGCGGCGTGGGCGCCGCCACCCGCACCCGGGCCCGTCCGTCGTCCGTCTCGCCCTCGACGTGGCAGTGCCGTCCGAAGTGGTCTCGCAGGACCCCCAGGAACCGCGGCTCGACGAGGACCGTGGCCCACGTCTGCGACCGCCTCTCCTCGACCACGCCGACGACCTGCTCCCACGCCGTCGCCAGGGCGAAGTCGTCGGGTCGCTCGGCGGGCTCGTCGGTCGGCTCGGCGGCGGCGATGCGGTCGACGCGGAAGGTGCGCGGCCCCCGGTCCGTGCCGGCGATGAGGTACCAGACGTCGTCCTTGTCGACGAGACCCCACGGGTCGACCAGCCGCTCGGTGCGCTGCCGGGCGCCGCTGGTGTAGTCGAGCCGGATCTTCCGCCGCCGGACGACGGCGGCCTGCAGGACCTCGACCATCTCGGACCGGCCGCGCTCACGCTCGCCCCACCGGGTCGGGTCGACCATGGTCGCCCCGGCGGCCGCCTCGGCGTCGGCCCGCAGGGTCTGGGGCAGCGCCCGCACCAGCTTGCGCAGCGCCGCCTTGGCCTCGCCCGAGACGGCTGCCGCCGGCCCCACGAGCAGGAACAGCGCCTGGGCCTCGGGGGCCGACAGCCCGCTGAGGTCGGTGCGGGCCCCGCCGATCAGCTGCCAGCCGCCCCCGCGCCCGGGCTGCGGGTAGACGGGGATCCCGGCGGACGAGAGGGCCTCGAGGTCGCGGCGGGCGGTGGCCACGGAGACCTCGAGCTCGTCGGCCAGCTCGGCCGCCGTGACCCGGCCGCGCGCCTGCAGGAGGAGGAGGGCCGCCACGAGGCGATCGGCGCGCACGGACCCAGGTTGGCACGGAAAGTGCTCACTGGATGAGCACTTTGGAGGTGGATGATGGCGTCACCCCTCACCCCGGAAGGACCCGCCATGCTCCGTGGCCTCACCACCGTCACCTTCTTCGCCGACGATCTCGCCGTCGCCCGCGACTGGTACACCGACCTCCTCGGCCTCGAGCCCTACTTCGAGCGCGAGGTCGACGGGCGGCCCGCCTACATCGAGTTCCGCCTCGGTGACCACCAGGCCGAGCTTGGCTTCGTCGACCGCCGGTTCGCCCCGCCCGGCCGGGCGTCGGCGCCCGGCACCGCCATGACGTACTGGGCCGTCGACGACCTCGACGCCGCCTGGGCCCGGCTCCAGGAGCTCGGGGCGACACCGCTCGACGCCCCGCGCGAGCACGGCCCGGGCTTCGTCACGGCGTCGGTCGTCGACCCCTTCGGCAACGTCCTCGGCGTGATGTTCAACCAGCACTACCTCGACGTGGCGGCGGCCTCGACGGCGGGCTGATCCGAGGCCGGCGCGACGCCCGGGGAGTGCCCACCCCCACCTCGGACCGTCCCGACCAGGGGCGACCGGTAACCTCCCCGGCGTCATGTCCGACGAGCTGCTCACCGTCCTCAAGTTCGTCTTGCTGGCATTGCTGTACCTGTTCTTCTTCCGGGTGCTGCGGGCCGTCTGGATCGAGCTCAATCCCCCTCGCGCGGTCGAGCGGGCTCCGGCCAGCGGTGGGGGCTACGCACCACCCGTCGCCGCGGCCTCGCCGCCCAACCTCTCCAAGCGCCAGGCCAAGCGGGTCCCGACCCAGCTGACCGTGCTCGAGCCGGCCGAGCAACGGGGCCGGGTCTTCCCCCTCGCCGCCGAGATGACGATGGGCCGGGCCGGCGGGTGCCAGGTGGCCATCCCCGACGACACCTTCGCCTCCCAGATCCACGCCCGCATCTTCAGCCGCGACGGCCAGACGTGGGTCGAGGACCTGGGTTCGACCAACGGCACCTTCGTCAATCGCTCCCGTGTCACCGCCGCGGTGGCCGTGGAGCGGGGCGACCAGGTCCAGATCGGCAACACCGTGCTGGAGCTCGGATGAAACCACGGCCTCCCGCCCCGCAGCCCCAGGAGCTTCGATGACCACGTTCCGCGTCGGATCGGCCAGCGACGTCGGCCAGGTCCGGTCGAACAACCAGGACTCGAAGCTGGTCGCCGACCACGTCCGCGTCTACGCCGTGGCCGACGGGATGGGGGGCCACCAGGGCGGTGAGGTGGCATCGGCCATCGCCGTCGAGACCCTCGAGGCCACCATCACGGACCCCACCACGGCCTCGGTCGTGGAGGCGGTGAAGGAGGCCAACCGGCGCATCTTCTCCCGCGCCGCCGACACCGACGAGCTTCGCGGCATGGGCACCACGCTGGTGGCCATCGCCCTGGTCGACCAGGACACCGACGGCGAGGAGGTGGCCTGGGTCAACGTGGGCGACTCTCGCGCCTACCTCCTCCGCGACGGCGAGCTCCACCAGCTCAGCCGCGACCACAGCCTGGTCGAGGATCTGCGCCGGGGCGGCCAGCTGAGCGACGAGGAGGCCGCGGTCCACCCGCAGCGCAACATCCTCACCCGGGCCCTCGGGATCGACACCGAGGTCGAGGTGGACAGCGGCGCGGTGTTGCCGTTCCGGGGCGACCGCTTCCTGCTGTGCAGCGACGGCCTGTTCAACGAGGTCGACCGGACCACCCTCATCGCCACCCTCTCCGACGGCGGCGACCCCGACGCCGTGGCCGCCGAGCTGGTCCGTCTGGCCAACGCCGGAGGCGGGCGCGACAACATCACCGTCGTCGTGGCCGATGTGATCGATGACGGTGGCCGCTCGGAGCGCGCCGCCGCGGTCGCCGGCGCGGCGACCGCCGGTGGGGTCTCGGCCGACGGGTCCGACGACACCGTCGGACCGCCCACGGCCGAGATGCCGGCCGTCGACGCCTCGACCGTCGACCTCGACGCCACCACCGTCCCGATCGCGGCCTCGGCGGCGCCGCCCCCCGGCGCCCCACCCACCGACCCGGGCCTCGGCCCGCCCCCGCCGCCACCCCCCGCCGACGCCGCGGCGGCCGCGCCCGCGGCATCGGCCGCCCCGCCGGCCGCCGGGAACTTCCCGGTCGACGCCGACCCGGGCTTCCCCGGGGGCGACGACGATGACGACGACGGCCCGGCGGCCGAGGACCTCCCCTTCGGCCGGGGCACCACCGACCTCTACCAGGACCTCGACACCGCCGGCGGACGGCACAAGGCGGTCACCGGTCTGGTCGCGCTGGTGGTGCTGGCCCTGATCGCCGGCGCCGCCTACTTCGGCCTCTCCTGGTACGCCAACCGCACCTACTTCCTCGGCACCCGGGGCGAGGAGGTCGTGATCTTCCGGGGCCAGCCCGGTGGCTTC
>DASYLG010000550.1:0-7664 GCA_036009685.1 Iamia sp.
CGCGTGCGCGATCTCGTATTGCCGTCCGGTGTCACGACCGAGGCCGATCCCGACGACGTCGTCGCGCAGGGCTTGATCACGAGCGCCGGCGCCTCTGCCGAAGTTGTCGAGGCTCCGACCGAATCAGCCGAGAGCTGATTCTCCGTCGTCTCCGAACGCCGATGGCCGATCTATTGGTCGTCGGATTGGGCAACCCCGGCGCCGAGTACGCCGGCACGCGCCACAACGTCGGCGCCGAGGTCATCGAGCTGCTCGCGCAGCGCCACGGCGGCAAGCTGAAGCGCGGCAAGGAGCGGGCCCTGGTGGACGAGGTGCGCGTCGGTGAGCGACGGCTCGCCCTCGCCGTCCCGCAGACGTACATGAACCTCTCCGGTGAGGCGGTGGCGCCGCTCGTGCGCCGCCACGGGATCACCGACCCGCATCGCCTCGTCATCGTCCACGACGAGCTCGACCTGCCGGTGGGGCGCATCCAGGTGAAGGTGGGCGGGGGACTGGCCGGCAACAACGGCCTCAAGTCGATCAAGGCCCACCTCCACACCGACGGGTTCGTGCGGGTGCGCATCGGCGTGGGCAAGCCGCCCGGTCGCCAGCAGGGGGCCGACCACGTCCTGCGCCGGCCGGGCAAGGGCGAGCGGGTCGAGCTCGACATCGCCCTCGCCGAGGCCGCCGACGCCGTCGAGCTGATCGTCGCCGGCGGGGTCGAGCGGGCCATGGAGCGCTACAACCGCCAGCCCTCGACGGACTGAACCCGCGAACTGGCGATCAGATCCGGCGGTCTCCCGCCGGATCTGATCGCCAGCTCGGGATCAGGGGGTGGTGAGGATCAGGGGGTGGTGAGGTGGCTCAGGGCTGGAAGGGGCCCGTGACCACGGCGGTGTCGACCCAGCCGTCGCCGTCGGTGTCGACCACCGCCGTGTCGACGTACCCGTCGCCGTCGGTGTCGCCGGCCACGGTGTCGACGTACCCGTCGCCGTCGGTGTCGCCGGCCACGGTGTCGACGTACCCGTCGCCGTCGGTGTCGCCGGCGACCGTGTCGACGTACCCGTCGCCGTCGGTGTCGCCGGCGACCGTGTCGACGTACCCGTCGCCGTCGGTGTCGCCGGCGACCGTGTCGGTCCAGCCGTCGCCGTCGGTGTCGCCCTCGACGATGTCGACGAAGCCGTCGCCATCGGTGTCGTAGGAGACGGTGTCGGTCCACCCATCGCCGTCGGTGTCGCTCTCGACCGTGTCGATGAAGCCGTCGCCGTCGGTGTCGTAGCCGAGGTCACTCATGGGTCTGTCCTTTCCTCCGGCCCTTCGGCCGTGGTGTGCGGTGTCGGACGTGAGAGCGGCGCCGGCCGGAGGTTGTTCCTGGTCAGGCCCGGGGGAGCCCACCCCTGACGCCCGCCACCACGGCGGCGAGGGCCTCGTCGGCGATGCCCCCAGGGGCGTAGAGACCGACCCGGTCGACGTGGCCGGCGAAGCGGTCCCGCACCCGGGCCGCGACCCGGTCGGGATCGCCCCGGAGGACGACGGCGTCGAGCAGGTCGTCGTCGACCAGCCGGGCCATCTCGTCCCAGCGGCCCTCGCGGGACAGGCGCCGCAGCTCGGGGTGGATCCCGGCCCGGCCCTCGGCGGCCAGCACCGGTTCGTAGGCGGGGGTCGAGCCGTAGAAGGCGACCAGCCAGCGGGCGCCGGCGTCGGCGGCGGCCTGCTCGGTCGCGTCCCGGCCGCAGGCGACGATGCCCTCGCCCACGATCGTCACCTCGGCACGGGGGCGCCCGGCGGTGGCGAGGGTCTGCTCGATGCGGGGGAGGGTGGTCCCGGACAGGTAGCGGTCGGATGTGAAGGGGTGGATCAGCAGGCCGTCGGCCACGGTGAGGGCGACCTCGGTCATCCGGGGCCCGAGGGCACCGAGCCAGATCGGCGGGCGGTCCCTGTCCAGCGGGCCCGGGTCGAACGCCGGGGTGGTGAGCGTGTGACGGGTGTGCTCGCCCTGGAAGTCGAGCGGCGTGCCGTGCTCCCAGCTGTCCCAGAAGGCCCGGATGGCGCCGATCCACTCGGCCATGCGGGCGGCCGGGTGCGACCAGGTCGCGCCGTAGCGGCGCTCGATGTGGGCCCGGACCTGGGTCCCGAGCCCGAGGGCGAAGCCGGCGTCGTTCAGGGCCATGAGATCCCAGGCGGTGTGGGCCAGGTGGGCCGGCGAGCGGGGGAAGGCGATGGCCACGTTGGTGTAGAGGAGCAGATCGCGGTTGGACGCCAGCACCAGCGGCAGGAAGACGTCGTGCGGGCCCTCGACGGTGAACAGCCCGTCGACCCCCGTCTGGAGGAGGGCGTCGGCCGTCTCCTGGATCTCGTCGGGCCGGCCCATGAGCAGCGTGTCGATCTCCACGCCGCGCATCCTGCCGGATCAGCGGCGGAACAGCAGGTACGCCTGGTCGCCGTCCTCGGGCGGCGTCGGCGCCTTGATCGTCCGCTCGACCTCGACGAAGCCGGCCGCTACGGCGGAGGCGGCGACCGTGTCGGGCGGGCGGCGGTACGAGTCGAGCACGAGGTCGTGGCCGTACAGGTGCCGATGGTGGCGGACCTCGTCGCCGACCTGGAAGCCGGTGAGGAGGAGGGCGCCGTCGGCGAGCACCCGGCGCAGCTCGGCGAAGACGGCCGTCAGCCGGTCCGTGGGCGTGTTGATGAGCGAGTACCACGCCACCGCGCCGGCGAGGCGGCCAGGGGCGAGCGGGAGGGCGTCGAGCGATCCGACGGCGGCGGGGACGGTGGGATGCTCCCGCCGGGCCACCGCCACCATCCCGGGCGACAGGTCGAGGCTCACGACGTCGAGCCCGAGGTCGAGCAGATGCCCGGTCAGGCGCCCCGGCCCGCACCCGACGTCCGCCACGATGCCGCCGCCGATGCGCTCGGCGAACCCCGCCAGGGCGGTCAGCTCGGGGTGGGCATCGCCGAAGGCATCCCGCACCAGGTCGGCGTAGTCCTCGGCGACGGTGTCGTAGGCCGCCCGGGTGGCGGCGAGGTCCGGCTCCATCGCCCGATCCTCGCGTGCCCACCCACCCACCCGGTTCGGGAGGGGCCGCCATCTCACGGCATCAGGGAGCCTCGGGGTCGAGGCGTACCCTCCGGAGGTGACCCGCACCCTCGCCGTCGTGCTCCTGGTGCTGGCGGTGGGGTGCAGCGGTGGGGACGACGACGCCACCCCGACGTCGACCACCACGACGACGGAGACGACGACCACGGCCGCGGCCACGACGACGACGATGGGTCCGGCGGTGGACCTCGACGGGGTGGAGCCGGCGGTCGAAGCCGTCGGCGAGGTCGTCCACGCCACGCTGGAGACGGCCGACGGCCGCACCCGGACCTACCGGCTCTACCTCCCGACCCAGCCGGCCGACGACGCCCCGCTGGTGCTGGCCCTGCACGGCGGGACGGGCAACGGCGACCAGTTCGCCCGGAGCAGCGGGTACGACGGCCTGGCCGAGGCCAACGGCTTCGTGATCGCCTACCCCGACGGCACACCGACGGCGATGGGGCCCCGCAACCTGGTGTGGAACGCCGGCGGGTGCTGCGCCGCGGCCGTCGCCCAGGACGTCGACGACGTCGGCTTCCTCACCCGGCTCGCCGACGAGCTGGCCGAGGAGCACGGGCTCGACGCCACCCGGGTCCTGGTCGTCGGGCACTCCAACGGGGCCATGATGGGGCTCCGCCTGGCCTGCGAGGCGGCCGGCCACGTCGCCGCCGTGGCCGTGCAGGCCGGCACCGTCTTCCTCGACGAGTGCGCCCCGTCCCGCCCGGTGTCGGTGCTCGACCTCCACGGCACCGCCGACCGCAACCTGCCCATCGACGGCGGGGTCGGCGACCAGAGCCTGGTCGGCGCCGACTACCCGCCGCCCCGCGACGGGCTGGCCACCCTCGCCACCGCCGCCGGGTGCGACGGGGCCGACGATCCGACCGTGCGGGCGACCGACGAGGCCGACGTCACCGTCGAGTCGTGGGGCCCGTGCCCCGACGGTGTCGACGTCGAGCTGGTCGCCGTCCAGGGCGCTCCCCACGCCTGGATGGACGACACCAGCCTCCTCACCTGGGCCTTCCTGGCCGCCCACGCCTGACCGGCGGGCCGGACGATCAGGCGGGGACGGGGCGGCCGCGGCGGGCGACGGGGAGGTGGCGGGGCTCGGCGCAGGCCCGGCGGCCGGTGGGGGCGCCGGCACCGGGGTCGCCCTCGAGCACCTCGGCCCCGACCGGCGCGTACTGGAGGATGTAGGCCTTGCGGACCTCGGCGGTGAGGTTCGGGCCGGTCAGGTGGGGGGTGAGCGAGCTGAACACGATGACGTCGCCGACGGCGGCCTCGGCCACGGCCACCTCGACCGGCGGCTCGGGGAAGCACTCGTAGCCCAGCGGGTCGACGTAGCGGTGGGCCAGGGTGCCGAGTCGGTGGAGGCCGGGGGCGACCTGCGGGCAGCCGTTCTCGAGCCGGGCGTCGGTGAGCGGCACCCAGCAGGTCAGGTACTGCTGGGGTTCGACGAAGGCATAGCCGTTGTCCTGGTGCCAGGGCAAGCGGCGGGGCTTCTCCGGCTTCTTGTAGACGGCCTGGTCCCAGTAGAGGTCGACGTCGGGGCCGACCAGGTCGGCGGCCAGGGCGGCGAAGGCCCGGTGGCGGGCGAAGGCCGCCAGCTCGGCGGAGCGGGTCACGAGGTGGGGCGAGAAGGTGATGGCCCCGGCCTCGGCGATGAACAGCCGATCGTCGTCGAGCTCCCGCAGCGCCATCTCGGCCTCGGCCTCGAACCCGTCGATGACGGCCCGGACGGCCGCCACCTCGTCGGGGGTGAAGACGGCGCGCACCACGACGAAGCCGTCGGTGTCGAAGGCCCGCACCTGGGCGCCGGTGAGGGCGCCGTGGGTGGGCTCGGTGTCGGCCCAGCGGAACCCGACGTTCCACGGGTGGACCGTCGCCGTCTGCATTTCACTGACCATGTGGTCAGTCTTTCATGGTTCGCAGCTGGTCGTCGAGGGCGGCCCGCAGGGCCGTGGCCAGACCGGTCGGCGCGCCGGAGTGCAGCCACACCAGGTGGATCCCCTCGATGAGGGCGTGGAGCTCGGCCGCCTTGGCCGCCACGTCGAGGTCGGCGCCCAGCTCGCCCCGGTCGATGCCCCGCCGCAGGGTCCCGGCCAGCACCTCGACCACCGCCCGGTTGCGCTCGAGGAAGAACCCCCGGGCGGGGTGGTCCTCGGCGATGCTCTCGGCCAGGAGCACGGTGTGCAGGGCGGCGACCGCGGCCCGGTCCTCGGTCCACGCCGCCACCGCGACCCAGCGGTCGAGCTCGTCGGCCGCGGTGGTCGGCGGTGCCGCCTCGAAGGCGGTCAGGGCGTCGCGGTCACGCTGCTGGAGGACGGCGACGAGCAGCCCCTCCTTCGACCCGAAGTGGTGCAGGACGCCGCCGGTGGTGACGCCGGCCGCCTTGGCGATGGCGGCGATGCCGGTGCCCCGGTAGCCCTCGCGGGCGAAGTGCTCGGTGGCGGCGGCGACGATGGCGCGCCGCCGCTCGACCCCCCGCGCCTGGACCTGCCCCTTGACCCCGGCCACGGGAGGCGGCCGCTACGCCAGGCCGATCTCGGCGAGGCGCTGGTTGAGGAAGTCGTCGGCGGTGATGGGCTCGAAGCGCTTGTCGGCGTCGCCGAGCAGCGAGGGCGGGGCGTCGAGCAGGACCTCGGGCCGGGGGTGGCAGAAGAACGGCATCGAATAGCGGGCCACGTCGTCGGTGTCGGGGTTGACGACCCGGTGCGTGGTCGACGGGATGACGTTGTTGACGTGGCGGCTGAGCATGTCGCCGGCGTCGACGACGATCTCGCCCTCGAGCCCGTCGACCGGGTGCCAGCTGCCGTCGCGGTCGAGCAGCTCGAGGCCCGACTCGGTGGCGGCCGGCAGGAGGGTGATCAGGTTGATGTCCTCGTGGGCCGCGGCCCGCACCGCACCGGGGACCGGCTTCTGGCCGATGGGCGGGTAGTGGATGATCCGCAGCACCGAGCGGCCGTCGACGACCATGTCGGCCAGGTCGCGCTCGGGCAGGTCGAGGTAGACGGCGATGGCCTCGAGCAGCGTCTGCGCCGCCGCCTCGAGGTCGCGGTACAGCCGCATCATCGCCGGCTGGAACCCGGGGACCTCGTCGGGGAACACGTTGGCGCCGTAGGACGCGAACAGGGCGTGCTCGGGCGGGACGTCCTGGTGGACGTGCCAGAACTCCTTGAGATCGATGGCCTCGCTGTCCTTGGCGTGCTCGGTGCCGAACGGGGTGTAGCCGCCGGCGCCCTTCGGCATGACGTAGCGCTGCTTGGCCTCCAGCGGGAGGGCGAAGAAGTCCTTGGCGGCCTGGTAGGCGGCGTCGATGTCCTGGGCCGTCACCCGGTGACCGTCGACCTTCACGAACCCGGTGTCGACCAGGCTCTTCCCGAGGGTGTCGACGAACCCCTGCCGGGTCTCGGTCGACCCCCGGGAGAAGTCGTCCAGGTGCACGGTCGCCACGTCGAAGGCCATGCCCCCAGGATGCCAGGCTCCCGCGCCGACGTCACCCGGGGCGGTGGGCGAGGACGACCATCTCCTGGCCGGGGCGGTCCGGGGCGTCGCGGACGTCATCGAGCCCGAAGCCGGCCTCGGCCAGCGAGGCCTCCAGCTCCGCCCGGGTGCGGAAGCGGAGGGTCGAGTCGCTCGTGAGCACGACCCCGTTGGAGGTGAAGCGGAACGACCAGCGGAAGGTGACCAGCGGCTCGGCCACCGCGACGAGGTCGTACCACCACTCCAGCTCGTCGGTGCGCCCGCGAGTGCCGGCCCAGCCCTCCCATGCCCGGACCTCGGGGCGGCGGGTCTCGAACACGAGGTGGCCGCCGGGGCGGAGGGCGTCGTGGATCCCCGCCAGCGTGGCCGCCCAAGCCTCGTCGGTGGTGAAGACCTGGGCCACGTTGCCGGTCATCACGGCCAGGTCGATCGCCAGGTCGGGCGGGAGGGTCGTGGCGTCGCCGTGGATCCACCGGACCCGGTCGGCGTCGGGCTTGGCCCGGGCCACGGCGAGCGACGCGGCGGCGGGGTCGACGCCCACGACCGCGAGCCCCCGGGCGGCCAGGCGCAGGGCGAGGACACCCGTGCCGCACCCGACGTCGAGCACCGAGCGGGCGCCCCGCTCGTCCACCAGGGCCTCGTAGTGGTCGAGGTCGGCCCGGTCGCCGTCGATCCGGTCGTACAGGGCCGCCAGCCGCGGGTGGGCGAAGATCGGATCGGGCGTCATCGGCTCGTTCGCTCCGGCCAGGCCGCCCAGGTGGTCGCGCCGTCGGGGAGGATGTCGTGCTCGTCGCCCGGCTCGATGGTGCCGGAGGCGCTGGAGCAGCCGTCGGCGGAGCGCACCTCGATGCTGAAGGGATGGCGTCCCCACCATCGCCGCCGGCGGCTCTCGGTGAGGCCGCCACCGGCGATGGCCTCCACCGTCTCGGTCAGGTCTCTCGCCAGCCCCGACGGAGCCTCCGCGCAGGCATCGCACCCGCAGTGGGGCAGGAGAAGCGTGTAGCCGTGGCCGGCCCGGACGGCGACGCCGGGGAAGCCGGTGAAGACGAGCTCGACGGTGGCCCCGTCGCCGCGGCGCGGCGTGAGCCGGACGGCCCGCTCGACGCCGCCCGCCCACCGGTCGGCGACC
>DASYLG010000551.1:0-2817 GCA_036009685.1 Iamia sp.
CCTCGGCGAGGAGCAGCTCGACCGCGTCGGCCGCCTCCTGGACCACGACGTCGAGCTCCAGGCGATCGGCCTTGCCCGGCTTCTTCAGCACGTGGTCGGTGCCCTGGGCGCTCCCCGGCGGCTTGCCGATCCCGACGCGGATCCGCACGAAGTCGTCGGTGTGGAGGTGCGCCTTCACCGACTTGAGGCCGTTGTTGCCGGCCAGCCCGCCGCCCTGCTTGACCTTCACCCGGCCGGGCGGCAGGTCGAGCTCGTCGTGGACGATCACGATGCGCGCCGGGTCCTCGACGTCGTGACGCCGGGCCAGGGCGGCCACCGAGAGGCCCGACTCGTTGTAGTACGTCTGGGGCACGGCGAGGGCCACGACGACCGAGCCGATGCGGACGGTGTCCGACATGGCCCGCTCGTTGCGCATGCCGTCGCGCAGCCGCCCGCCGTGACGCTCGGCCAGCAGGCCGACGGTGTCGGCCCCGGAGTTGTGACGGGTGTGGGCGTACTCGAGGCCGGGGTTGCCCAGCCCGACGACGAGGAGGTCGGCCACGACGGCGGGGGGATCGGCTGCGTCGTCGGGGGGGTCGGCCGGGCGACGGCGCAGCCAGCGACGGAGCGGGATCAGGCCCCTCAGCCCTCGTCGCCCTCGGAGGCGGAGCCGCCACCCTCGCCCTCGGCGGAAGCGGCATCGCCGCCCTCGGCGGGTGCGGCATCCTCGGCCTGCTCGGCGGCGACCTCGGCGTCGGCGGCCTCGATGGCCTCGGCCTCGATGGCGGCGCGGGACACCTGGGCGCTGGCGATGACGTCCTCGGGGTCGAGGTCGGTCGACACGCCGGCCGGCAGGGTGAGGTCGGAGATCTTGATGGTGTCACCGATGCCCATCGACGAGATGTCGTAGGTCAGCTGGTCGGGGATGCTGCCCGGCATGGCGTTGATCGGGATGCTGTTGAGCAGGGTCTCGATCATGCCGCCGTCGTTCTCGAGGTCGGACGCCTCGCCCTCGGCCACGAGGGGGACGTCGACGGTGATCTCCTGGTCGCGGCGGATCAGCAGGAAGTCGACGTGGTCGACCGAGCGCTTGATCGGGTGACGCTGCATGTCCTTCACGATCGCCAGCTGCGACTCGCCCTCGCCCTCGATGGAGAGGTCGATCAGGGCGTTCACGCCGGCGTCGGTGATGAGGGCGGTGCGCAGCTCACGCCAGTCGACGGTGACGGCGACGGGGTCACGGCCCAGGCCGTAGACCACGGCGGGGACCTTGCCCTCGGCCCGGAGGCGTCGGGAGCTGCGGGTGCCGGTGGTGCGGCCGGTGGTGGCGGTGAGGGTGATCTCGGCCATCGGGACTCCTACGTCTGAGATCGCGCCGGAGCGCATGGGTCTGTCGGGCCGACAACGGTACCGGCCACCGGGTGTCGACCCAAAGCCCGCCGGTCAGCTCTGGTTGCGGCCGCCGAAGATCTCGCTGACCGAGGCGTCGTCGAAGACCGACTCGATGGCCTTGCCGATGATCGGCGCCACCGACAGGACCTCGATCTGGTCCAGCTGCTTCTCGGGCGGGAGCGGCAGCGTGTCGGTGATGACGACCTTGGTGAGCGAGCTGTTCTTGAGCCGGTCGATGGCGGGGCCCGACAGCACGCCGTGCGTGGCCATGGCCCACACGTCGGTGGCGCCCTGCTCGCGCAGCAGGTCGGCGGCGGCGCAGATGGTTCCGGCCGAGTCGATCATGTCGTCGAGCAGGACGCAGGCGCGGCCGTCGACGTTGCCGATGATGTCGGCCGCCACCGCCTCGTTCATCGTGCCCTTGGGCCGGAACTTGTTGACGAAGGCCAGGTCGGCGTTGACCTCCTGGGAGAAGCGCTTGGCCGCCTTCACGCCCCCCGAGTCCGGCGACACGATGACGAGCTCGCCCGGGTCGGTGGTGGCCAGCAGGTAGTCGACCTGGATCGGCATGGCCGTCAGGTGGTCGACCGGCATGTCGAAGAAGCCCTGGATCTGCCCGGAGTGGAGGTCGACGGAGATGACCCGGTCGGCACCGGCGGCGGTGAGCATGTCGGCCACCAGCTTGGCCGTGATGGGCTCGCGGCCCTCGGCCTTCCGGTCCTGGCGGGCGTAGCCGTAGAACGGGCAGACGGCGGAGATGCGCTTGGCCGACGCCCGCTTGGCGGCGTCGATCATGATCAGCTGCTCCATCAGCGAGTCGTTGACCGACCAGCCCGGCTCGCCCGAGTGGGTCTGGATGATGAACACGTCGGCGCCCCGGATCGACTCGCCGAAGCGGCAGTGCATCTCGCCGTTGGCGAAGCGCCGCAGGTTGGGGTCACCCAGCTCGATGCCCAGGAGGCCGGCGATCGCCTCGGCCAGCTCGGGGTGCGCCGACCCGCTGAACAGGTGCAGGCGCTTGGTGGTGACGGTCTCCATGGGGCGGGCTCCGCGGGTCAGGCCGGGTCGGGGATGGGGAGGGCGTAGAAGGGCCCGGTCTGGGTGCCGTCGGGGACGGACTCGCCGGGGGCGAGGTGGGCGTAGGGCCCGACGTGGGCGTCGGTGCCGATCTCGGCGTCCCGGCCGGTGGTCTGCTCGACGGTGCTGCGGGCGCCGACGACGCAGTCGACCAGCCGGGTGTCGGGGCCGATCTCGGCGCCCTGGCCCACGACGGTGTGGCCCTGGAGGATCGTGCCCGGGAAGAGGGTGACGTCGCGGGCCAGGTCGACGGTGGTGTCGACGTAGGTGCGGTCGGGATCCACCATGGTGACGCCCCGCTTGAGCCAGTCGAGGTTGGTCCGCCGCCGGAGCTCGGCCTCGGCCGCCGCCAGCTGGGCCCGATCGTTG
>DASYLG010000552.1:0-1764 GCA_036009685.1 Iamia sp.
CGGGGCCGGGAGCGACGGCCAGGCGCTCGATGGTGGCGGCGATGGCCTGCTCGGTGGCCAGGACCTCGACGGTGGCGTAGGCCTGCTCGTGCAGGGCGCCGGCCCCGAGGAGCGGGACGACGGCCCTGCCGTCGAGGATGTGGTCGACGACCCGGTCGAGTTCGGCCGGGTCTCGGCCATAGAGCCTGGGTGCGACGACCGAGACGAGCCGAGTGCGGGTGAAGATCTTGTGGCGGGCCATGAGGTCGCCGTCGCTGTCGAGCACGTCGGCGGCTAGGGCGTCGACCTCGTCGTCGGTTAGCGGGAAAGGGAGGGTGGGTTCGGGGTGGCGGGTGTCCTCAAGCGTGGCGAGGAGGCGGTCGACGGACCAGCCGGTCGAGTGCAGCTCGGCCCGCCAGGTCGGCATCAGCTCGTCGACGCCGGTATGTCGCTTGGCCGAGCGGGACTCGCGGGCGGCGACGGCCCGGGCTCGGTAGCCGTCGTGGCCGGTGGTGGCGAGGTAGGCGCTGATCTCGTCGGAGCGTTTGGAGAACAGGTCGCAGACCTCGGCTGGCACGCCGGTGATGCGCCAGTGCCGCAGGTTCCCCGATGGACCGTCGTCGGCCTCGATCGTGAACCCGAGGGCGACGGCCCGGGCGGCGGAGTGGAGCCGGCCGACCATGGTCGCGGCCTCGACGGTGTCGCGGAGGGCGGCGGAGTCGAGGCCCTTGTGCCCGCCGCGGTCGTCGAGCATCTCGACGACGTTGGCGACCAGCACGTGGTCGTGCGGCGACGGGTCACCGGCCCGGGAGGTGCCGTGCCGGGTCCGGGCATAGACGAGCCCACCGGTGGTCGTGCGGACCTGGGCTCGGCCCCGGCGCCCGCCGCGCTCTTGGAACCAGTCGTCGAGCCAGTCCATGGTCGCTTCGGTCTCGACGTCGAGGATCGAGTGCATGTCGTCGGCCCGGTCGACGACGCCGAGGACGGCGACGGACTTGTGGGCGCTCACCACCAGCTCGAAGCCCGGCCGTTTCGTGACCGCCAGGCGCTCGCCGGTGGCGGGGTCACGGAACCCGCTCGGGCCGTAGGCGGCCTCGTAGGCCTCCGGGGTGACCTCGCCATAGAGGCCAATCCGGGCGGCGCCGGCGCCGCCCCACCGCAGCGGCGTCTCGCCTCGCGAGCCGTAGTAGTCGAGCGCGGCACCGGGGTGGTCGTCGGCTCGCCCGACGACCGTCGCCTGGTGGTAGGCGACCTCGTCGGCGCCCATCGGGCGGAACCACGCCATCAGGCCGACGTCCCGGGGATTCGTGCAGCCGAAGGTTGCAACCGTGTTCGCCATTGGAGTGCGTTGTGCACTGCTTTGGCTGGGCTGTCGAGGTGTTTCGGTTGGTCGGTCAGTGGCGGGTCATGGAGGTCTGTTCAGGTTCTGATGGTAGGTGGGTCTTGTGGGATGAGGGTGTTGCGGGAGTGGTGATTGGCGGGGTGGACAGATGGTGGTGGCGTGCGATCGCCGTCACCGACGGCCGCTCCCGGCCCGAGGCGCAGATCGGTGGTCCCTCACCTGTTGTGATCGGCGCTCCTCCGAGGCCTAGGGAGTCACCACCAAGGAGGTCCCCCATGCCCACCACCGAGACCCGACTGCTGAACATCAGCGAGGTCGCCGCGCGCCTCGGCGTCGATGTCCGCCACGTCCGCCGGCTCGTCCACGAACGCCGCATCCCGTTCATCAAGTGGGGCCACCTGCTCCGCTTCGACCCCACCGAGATCGAAGCCTGGATCGACCAG
>DASYLG010000553.1:0-1627 GCA_036009685.1 Iamia sp.
CGCCGTCGGGGGCGCCGGCCCGCTTGCCCACGACGAAGCCCATGGCCGTCGCCATCTCGTCCAGCACCAGCTCGACCGGCGCTCCGTCGAGGTGTCCGGGTCGGCCCACGGCGTCGCGGATGTCCTGCTCGTGCATCCAGCAGTCGAAGACCCGGATGCGCATGAACCGGCCGTAGGAGTCCATGCCCGCCGGCGTGAAGCCCTCGGCGTCCCACTCGTCCTGGGTCATCCCCGACAGCGCGGCGGTGCGCTGCTCGACGACGGCCCGGAGCTGGTCGCGCACCTCGGTCGGCGAGAGCTCGGCGAGGGCGAGCACCCACGGCTCGTTCATCCCCCCGATGTCGTTGCGGACGTGGGCCAGGTCGGCCACGGAGACCGACGTCGGGGGCGTGGGCACCCCGGCGAGGATCGACTCCGTGCCGACGATGTGGGCCACGTTGGCCTGGACGTCCCACCCGGGGAGGGCCGTCGGCGCCTTCCACTCGGCGTCGTCCAACGAGGCCAGCAGCCCGTCGATGGCGGCCAGCTCCTCGAGCAGGGCGGCGACGGTCTCGTCCTTGGGCAGCAGCGTCTTGGGCACGGGCTGGAACCTAGGCCGACGGGCTACGGCGTGGGGTTGGCGACCGACTGCCAGTCGCGGGCCTCGAGGTAGGGGCGGAAGGTCTCGGCGATGAGGGCGATGTCCTCCGGGCGCTTGGGCCGCTGGACCTCGTAGAGGTGGGGGAACTCGCGCCAGCCGAGGACGAGGTCCCACAGCCGCTCGGCTGCCTCCCCGGTCGGGGGGTCGACGATGACGGGGCCGAAGAAGGCCTGGCCGTCCTCGAAGATCAGCGTGGGGACGCCCCAGCCGCCGGTGGCGAGCACGGCCTCGTGCTCGGCCCGGACCTCGTCGTGGGTCGTCTCGTCGGCCAGGGCCTCGTCGACCAGGGCGGGGTCGAGGTCGAGCTCGGCCAGCAGGGCCCGGGCCACGTCCGGCTCGTGGGGCTTGCGCCCGTCGACGTGGAGGGCGGCGCCGGCCGCCTCGTACCACGCGTCGAGCAGGGCCGGGTCGTCACGTCGCAGCCGGGCACCGATGCGCATCATCGACCAGCCGTAGGACCACTCCCGCTCCCACGGGTGCTTCTTGCCCTCGGTGCGGTTGACCTCCTCCAGCGAGAAGAACCGCCAGCGCACCTCCACCCCCGTCCGGTCCCGCACCTCCCGCATCCAGAGCGACGTCTGGAACGCATAGGGGCACATGATGTCGAAGTGAAAGTCGACGGCCAACGGCTGCTCCACGGACCGTCAGTCTGTCGCACCCGTCCGCCGACCGCCGCCCGTCAGGGCGGCGGGTGGGGTCGGCGGACGTGGAAGTCCACCGTGGTGGGTCGGTCCATGGGCCGCAGTCGCCCCTCAGGTGACGACGACGCCGACGGCCCACGTCGCGGCGGCGAGGGTGCAGGCCGTCATCTCGATCAGCATGCTGAGGCCGACGGCCTTGAGCGCCGAGCGGGTCGAGGGCCACGCCTGCTCGGGGCCGAGGCGCTGGTACTCGGCGGCGTAGATCCCGAGGGGGAAGCCGACCAGCACGCCCACGATGGGGATGACGAAGTAGCCGACGATGGCGCCGGCCGCGCCCCACCACAGC
>DASYLG010000554.1:0-7645 GCA_036009685.1 Iamia sp.
GGGATCGACGCCTACCTCGTCACCATCGCCGAGTCGACCGCGACCCGGCGGCTGAGCGGTGCCCTGGCCTCGGCCCAGGTCGACATGGCCAGCCTGGTCGACCGCATGCCGGTGGCCGTCGTCCGCATCGGTCCCGACGACACCGTCACCCTGTGGAACCCGGCGGCCGAGGACATGCTGGGCTGGCGGGCCGAGGAGGTCGTCGGCGGCCCGCTCCGCGCCCTCGACGACGGCGGCCGGGACCTGCGGGCCCGCACCCTCGCCGGCCACCCGCTCGACGGCGTCCACCTCACCGGGGTCGACGCCGCCGGCCACCCGATCGACCTCCGGGCGTGGACCACGGCGGTGGACGCTCTGGCGGTGGACGCCACCGCCGAGGATGCCGGGGACGAGGCCGAGGTGGTGGTCCTGCTGGTCGACGTCACCGAGGACGTCGCCACCGACCGCGCCGTGCGGGCCAGCGAGCACCGCTGGCGGACCCTGCTCCAGAACGTCTCCGACACGGTCACCGTGGTGGGCCCCGACGGGAAGATCAAGAGCACCACCGGCGAGGTGGCCTCCATCCTCGGCTACCCGACCGACTCCTGGTCGGGCCGCCCCTTCGACGAGCTGATGCACCCCGACGACGTGGCCCGGCTCGCCCCCATCGTGCAGCAGGTGCTCGACGAGCCCGGTCGCCCGGTGACGGCCGAGGCCCGGTTGCGGCACCAGGACGGGACGTGGGTCGACGTCTGGGTCAACGCCGTCAACCTGATCGACGATCCGACCGTCGGCGGGGTGGTGCTGACGACCCGCAACATCTCCGAGCAGAAGCGGGCCGAGGCGCTCGTCGCCGGCCAGACCGCCGTCCTCGAGCTCATCGCCGGCGCCACCGGCCTCGACGACGTGCTGGAGGCCATCGCCGCCATGGTCGAGGACCACTCCGGCGGCGCCCAGGTGGCCGTCGCCCTGGTCGACGGGCCCCGTCTGCGCCCCCGCGCCCGCTACGGCCGGGGGCCGGGCCCCGGCCTGCGGGCCGCCCTCGGCGAGGTCGAGGTGAACCCGACGCTCCATCGTGACCAGGGCGGCGGCCACGGCGTCACCCTCGTCCGCCACGTCGACGACCGGTCGATGTCCGCGGTGATGGGACCGGCCCTCCAGGCCGCCGGGATGCAGACGGTGTGGTGGGCCGAGGTCGTGCCGGCCGACGCCGACATGGCCGTGGCCTCCCTCGTCTCGTTCAGCCGCGAGCGGCGGTCACCCTCGCCCCACGCCGTGCGGGCGACCGAGATCGGCTGCACGCTCGTCGCCATCGCCCTCGAGCGCCACACCGCCGTCACCGAGCTGGCCCACCGCGAGCTCCACGACAGCCTCACCGGCCTGCCCAACCGCACCCTGCTGCTCGACCGGCTCCAGACCGCCCTCGACCGGGCGCAGCGCACCGGGGCCGACGTCGGCGTCGTCTACGTCGACCTCGACCGGTTCAAGCTGGTGAACGACACCTACGGCCTGGCCGCCGGCGACAGCGTCCTGGCCGCGGTGGCCGACCGCCTCCGCCGGGCGACCCGGCCCGACGACACCATCGCCCGCGTCGGCGCCGACGAGTTCGTGGTGGTCTGCGCCCGACCCGGGCAGGCCGCCACCGTCCTGGCCGTGGCCGACCGGCTCCGCGACGCCCTGGCCACCCCCTTCTCGCCCGACAAGGGCGAGCTGGTCGTCACCGCCAGCCTGGGCCTGGCCCTGAGCGCCGCCGGCGTCGACGCCGCCGCCCTCCTCCGCCAGGCCGACGCGGCGATGCTCCGGGCCAAGCAGCGGGGCCGGGACCGGGTCGAGATGTACGACCCGGCCATGCAGGCCAGCGCCCGCGACCGGCTCAGCCTGGCCGCCGACCTGCGCCGGGCCATCGACCGCCACCAGCTCCGCCTCGCCTACCAGCCCATCGTCGACCTGGCGTCGGGGCGGGTGGTCGGGGCCGAGGCCCTCTGCCGCTGGCACCACCCGGTCCGGGGCCTGATCGCGCCGGACGACTTCATCCCGGTGGCCGAGGAGTCCGGCGCCATCCGCCGGATCGGGGCGTGGGTCCTCGACACCGCCCTCGACGACCTGGCGCCGCTCGTGCAGCCGGGCCCCGGACGGGCCCCGGGTGGCCGCTTCGAGGTGGCCGTCAACCTGTCGCCCCGCCAGCTCGACGAGCCCGGTCTGGTGGCGATGGTGACCGGGGCGCTCGAGACCCACGGGTGGGCGCCCGCGGACCTCTGCCTCGAGCTGACCGAGACGGCCCTCACCGACGACCTCGACCTGGCCTCCCGGGCCCTGCTGGCCATCCGGGCCACGGGGGTGCGCATCGCCGTCGACGACTTCGGCACCGGCTACTCGTCGCTGACCCACCTCCAGCGCCTGCCCATCGACGTCATCAAGATCGACCAGTCCTTCGTGCGGGGCCTGGGCGAGGAGGGATCGGCGGACCGGGCCACGATCGTCAGCGCCGTCGTCGGCATCGCCATCGCCATGGAGCTCGACTCGGTGGCCGAGGGGATCGAGACCGAGGCCCAGCTGGCCGCCCTCCGCAACCTGTCCTGCTCGCGCGGCCAGGGCTTCCTCTTCTCCGAGCCCGTGCCGCTCGAGGTCCTGCTGCGTCTCGTCCGCGACGAGGTCCGCTTCCCGTAGTTCGCCCACGAGTCGCCCACGAGGTGCCAGGCACCATGTGGGCGTCGGTCGCGGGGGATCGCCACTCGTCCAGGCCCACGAGGTGCCTGGCACCTCGTGGGACCGCGTCGTCGGCCTCAGCGCCGAGGCGCCGGCAGGTCGAGCAGGAGGGACTGGAGCAGGAGCTCCTCGGTGGGGTTGCGGACGAGGGCGTCGATGGCCAGCCAGATGCGGTCGAGGCCGGTGGCGGCATCGTCGACCGCGATGCCGGCGGGCGCCGCCGGGTCGCCGACCACCACCGCCCGGTAGGCGTGGGCCAGCTCGGCCAGCCCCATGCGGAGCTCGTCGGTGCGGAGCCGGCGGAGCTGACGCTTGTGGCGCTCGTCGAGCACCCGGGCTCCGGACCCCCGCTGGCCGTAGCGCTCGATGCGCTCGGTGAGGGCGGCCACCTCGTGCTCCTGCTGGGCCTGGAGGGGGCCGGACGCGTCGTCGATGTCGGCCCGTCGCTCGGCGACGATCTCGGCGACCAGGGAGCCGGTGCCGTCGAGCCGGGCCGGGATGGCGCCCCAGGCCGCCAGACGGAGCGCGACCCGCTCGTCGGAGGCGAGGAGGCGGGCCCGGTCGAGGTCACCGTGGGCCGCCTCGGCGACCTGGGCGGCAGCGTCGGGCGCCAGCCCCTCGGCCGTCAGCACCTCGGCCACGGCGGCCGCCGTGAGGGCCGGGAAGTCGACGTGGACGCAGCGGGAGGCGATGGTGACCAGCTCGTCGGGCAGGTCGTCGGCCAGCACGAGGAAGATCGTCCCGCCCGGCGGCTCCTCGATGGTCTTGAGCAGCTTGCCGGCGGTGGCATCGGCGACGAGGTGGAACTCGTCGAGCACGAGGACCTTGCGGTTGCCCTCGATGGGCTTGAGCGACGCCAGCCGCACGATCTCGCTCGCCTGCTCGACCCGGATGCTGGCGCCCTCCCGGCGGACCACGGCGATGTCCGGGTGCTGGTCGAGGGCGGCCAGCTCCCGATGGCGCCGGGCCTCGTCGGGGTCGGTCGTCGACGCCGCCAGCAGCTCGCCGCCGAACACCCGGGCGGCGGCCTCCTTGCCGCTCCCCGGCGGCCCCAGGAAGAGGTAGGCGTGGACCGGCTCGGCCACCGCCGCCCGCAGCTGGGCGATCGCCCGCTCCTGCCCCGGCACTCCCTTCCACGGATCGCTCACCCGTTCACCCTGCCACGCCCCGAGACCCCATCGAACCTTGTGCGAGTGTCGCCGCAGTACGGGCACAGTCGCACAAGGTTCGGCTGGGGGGTGGGGTCAGAGGCCGAGGCGGTCCGCCACCGCGGCGGCGACGCGGCGCTGGACCTCGGCGACGGTGCCGCCGCCGTCGACGACGACCCAGCGCTGGGGATCGGCTGCGGCCTGGGCCTCGTAGCTGCGGGCCACGGCCTCGTGGAGGGCGGCGCCCGCCTTCTCCAACCGGTCGCGGCCGGAGCCCCCGATGCGGGCTCGGGCCTCGGTGTCGGTGACGGTGAGGAGCACGACGAGATCGGGCAGGAGGTCCTCGGTGGCCCACAGCGACAGCCGCCGCACGACCTCGGCGCCCAGGCCCCGGCCGTCGCCCTGGTAGGCCACCGACGACGGCAGGTACCGGTCGGTGACGACGTGGCGGCCGATGTCCAGCGCCGGGCGCACGACCGTGGCCACGTGCTGAGCCCGGTCAGCGGCCATGAGCAGGGCCTCGGCCCGGTCGACCAGGCCGTTGTCGTCGGCGGCCAGGACGATGCCCCGGATCTCGGCCCCGATGGGCGTGCCTCCCGGCTCGCGGGTCAGCGCCGCGTCCAGACGATCGGCCAGCAGCCGGGCCTGGGTGGACTTGCCGCTGCCCTCGCCCCCCTCGAAGGCGATGAACCGAGCCACCGTCAGAACGGTTCGTCGGACAGCTCGGCCGTGGCCTTCTTGGCCGGAGCCTTCTTCTTCGCCGCCGCCTTCTTGGCCGGCGCCTTCTTCTTGGCGGGCGCCTTCTTCTTGGCCGCCTTCTTGGTGGCCTTCCTCTTCTTGCTCGGTCCCGCCTCGCGACGGATCTGGAGCAGCTCGGCGGCCCGCTCGATGGTGATGTTCTCGACGGTGTCGCCCTTGCGGAGGCTGGCGTTGGTCTCGCCGTCGGTGACGTAGGGGCCGAAGCGGCCGTCCTTGACCACGACCGGCTGGCCCGACACCGGGTCGGTGCCCTCGAGCTCCTTCAGCGGCGCCGCCGGCGCGGCCTGGCCCCGACCCCGCTTGGGCTGGGCGAAGATCCGCAGCGCAGCGTCGAGGTCGACGGTGAACATCTGCTCCTCGTTCTCCAGCGACCGGCTGTCGGTGCCCTTCTTGAGGTACGGCCCGTAGCGCCCGTTCTGGGCGGTGATCTCCTCGCCGCTCTCGGGGTCGTGGCCGACGACGCGGGGCAGGGACAGCAGCCGGAGGGCGTCCTCGAGCGTGATCGTGTCGAGGGTCATCGTCTGGAGCAGCGACGACGTCTTGGGCTTGGTCTTGGCGCCGTCCACGATCTCGCCCAGCTGGACGTAGGGCCCGTAGCGGCCGGGCTTGGCGAAGACGTCGAGCCCGGTCTCGGGGTCGGTGCCCAGCGAGACGTCGCCCTTGGGCGCCGACAGCAGCTCGATCGCCTTGGCCACGTCCAGCTCGTCGGGGGCGATGTCGTCGGGCACCGAGGCGGTGTCGTCGCCCCGCTTCACGTAGGGCCCGTAGCGCCCGGGCTTGACGACGATGAGCTCGCCGTCGGCGTCGACACCGATCGGGATGGTGTTGATCGCCGCCGCGTCGATCGACTCCAGCCCGTCCTTCACCAGCCGGTCGAGACCGTGCTTGCCGTCCTCCACGCCCTCGGGCGTCGGCTCGTCACCGAACCAGAACTGGCGCAGCCACGGCTCACGCTCGAGCGAGGCGGCCGCGATCTGGTCGAGCTCGTCCTCCATCCGGGCCGTGTAGGCGTAGTCGACCAGGTCGGTGAAGTGCTCCTCCAGCAGCTTGATCACGGCGAACGCGGTCCACGACGGGACCAGGGCGGTGCCCTTCTTCCACACGTAGCCGCGGTCCTGGATGACCTGCATGATCGAGGCATAGGTCGAGGGCCGACCGATTCCGAGCTCCTCCAGCCGCTTCACCAGCGAGGCCTCGGTGTAGCGGGCCGGGGCCGAGGTGCTGTGGCCCAGGGCCTCGATCTCGGCGGCGGTGAGGGTCTGGCCCTCGGTCAGCGCCGGCAGCAGGCTCTCGCGGTCGTCGAGCTGGGCATCGGGGTCGTCGGCCCCCTCGACGTAGGCCCGCATGTAGCCGGGGAAGGTGATGGTGCGGCCCGAGGCGGACCACTCCGTCGGGGTGGGCTCGGGCCGACCGGCCTCGGTGGCGTCGGCGCCGAGGCGGACCGACAGGGTGCGGCCCCGGGCGTCGGCCATCTGGCAGGCGATGGTCCGCTTCCAGACCAGGTCGTAGAGGGCCAGCGAGTCGCCCCGCAGCTCGCCCCGCAGCGAGTCGGGGGTGCGGAAGGTCTCCCCGGCCGGGCGGATGGCCTCGTGCGCCTCCTGGGCGTTCTTGACCTTGCGGCTGTAGGCCCGGGGCGCGTCCGGGAGGTAGTCGTTCCCGTACATCTGACGGATCTGGCTGCGGGCGGCGGTGATCGCCGTCTCCGACAGGTTGGTGCTGTCGGTCCGCATGTAGGTGATGTAGCCACCCTGGTAGAGCTCCTGGGCGACCCGCATCACCCCGGCGGCCGTCATCCGCAGCTTGCGCCCACCCTCCTGCTGGAGGGTCGAGGTCATGAACGGCGGCTTGGGCCGCGAGGTGAAGGGCTTCTCCTCCACGCTGGTGACGGTGAAGGTGGCCCCGCCGAGGCCGTCGCGCAGGGCCTCGGCCCGCGGCTGGTCGAGGACGACGACGCCGGCGCGGGTGGTGGTGCCGCTGGCGTCGAAGTCACGGCCCTGGGCGATGCGGCTCCCGCCGACGCCGATGAGCCCGCTCTTGAAGGCGGGGTCGGTGGCGAAGGCGGCGGTGAGGTCCCAGTAGGCGGCCGAGACGAACGCCATGCGCTCGCGCTCGCGCTCGACGACCAGCCGCACGGCGGGGCTCTGGACCCGACCGGCCGACAGGCCCTGGTTGACCTTGCGCCACAGGACGCTCGACACCGGGTAGCCGAAGAGACGGTCGACGATGCGCCGCGACTCCTGGGCGTTGACCAGCCCCATGTCGATCTCGCGCCACTCGTCGACGGCCCGCTCGATGGCCGGCCGGGTGATCTCGTGGAACACCATCCGCTTCACCGGGATCTGCGGCTTGAGCTCCTCGAGCAGGTGCCAGGAGATGGCCTCGCCCTCGCGATCCTCGTCGGTTGCGAGGAAGAGCTCGTCCACGCCCTTCAGCAGCGACTTGAGCCGGCGGATCACGTCCTTCTTGTTGGCGTGGACCTCGTAGGTGGGCGTGAAGTCGCCGTCGACGTCGACGCCGAGACCCTTCTGCGGGAGGTCACGGATGTGGCCGACGGAAGACTCGACGACGTAGTCGTCACCGAGGATCCCCTCGATGGTGCGCGCCTTTGCGGGCGACTCGACGATCACGAGCGATCTGGCCATACGGGCGGAAGGGTACGGGTGTCGTGCAGCGTCCTGTCAAGCACGCAGTGTGAGGTGGGTCCGTGCGCGACCCGTGCTTTCGGCTAGGAATCGACCATGCCGGCCCCCCGTCCGCACCCCGACGAGATCGTGGTCGAGATCCCGGCGAGCGTGCGGCGACGGCACGAGATCCGCATGCTGGCGCTCTTCGTCGTGGCCGCCCTGCCCGTCGGCCTCATCCTCGGGTTGATCGTCAACTGGTTCGTGGCCGCCCTCTACGTGGTGGCCCAGACGCTCTTCCTGTGGTTCGGCCTGCGGCGCCGCCACTCCCCCGTCCTGCGGCTCTCGCCCGACGGCCTGTCCTACGAGCCCGGCCGCTTCCACATCCGCTGTGCGTGGGCCGATGTCGACGCCCTGGGCGAGGTCGACCTC
>DASYLG010000555.1:0-1875 GCA_036009685.1 Iamia sp.
CCGCCCGGCGCCTGGCCGACGCCTTCGAGCGCTACGACCTGTCGGCCTTCGTGGCCCTGCTCCGGTGAGCCGGACGATCGGCGGGGGGCACCGGTAGTCTCCACGCCCATGCGCATCGTCGTGGCCGGCGGGCATGGTCAGATCGCACTCCGTCTCGAGCGGCTGCTGGCCGCGGCGGGCCACGGGGTGGTGGGCATCGTCCGCAACCCCGACCACGTCGACGACGTGCGGGCCACCGGGGCCGAGGCCTTGGTCCTCGACCTTGAGGCCGCCGCCCTCGCCGACGTGGTCCCGCAGCTCGACGGCGCCGACGCGGTGGTGTTCGCCGCCGGTGCCGGTCCGGGTAGCGGGGTGCCCCGCAAGGACGCGGTCGATCGCGGGGCGTCGGTGCTGCTGGCCGACGCCGCCGAGCAGGCCGGCACCAGGCGGTTCGTGCAGGTCTCGTCGATGGGCGCCGGTGCACCGCCCCCGCCCGGCACCGACGAGACGTTCGCCGCCTACCTGCAGGCCAAGACCGCCGCCGAGGACGACCTGCGCGGCCGCAACCTCGAGTGGACCGTGCTGCGGCCCGGGGGGCTGACCAACGACCCGGGCACGGGCGGGGTCCGGCTGGAGCCGTCGGTGCCCCGGGGCCGGGTCAGCCGCGACGACGTGGCCGCCGTGATCGCCGGTCTGGTCACCGACCGCCGCGGCCTCGGCCAGACCCTCGAGCTCGTCGCCGGCGACACGCCCGTGGACGAAGCCCTCGCCCGCCTCTGACGCCTCGCCGCCGAGCTCGAACCCCGGCCCGGGCCGGGACCCTGAGCCCTGAGGCCCACGATCGTCGATCGCGAGCGAACCGGTCGGGGGTCGGGCGACGTAGTGGGGGACATGACCACTCGCATGAAGCTCGCTGGCACCGTGATCGCACTCGCGGCCGTGGCCGGGCTGGGGATGCCGGCCGTGGCGACGACCCTGGCCGCCGGGAGCAACCCGACGCACACGTCGCCGCCCGCCTTCGCCATCAAGCGGTCGACGCCGAACGGCCGCACCGACGTGATCAAGGCCATGGGCAACGTCAGGTGGAGCGACATCGAGCTGAAGCCCTGAGGCGCGGCGGCGTCAGCTGCCTTCGACGAGCCGGGCGAGCTTGTCGATCGACAGGCTCCAGCCCAGCTCGTTGTCGGCCGGGGTCACGCCGGGCGGCAGGTTCTCGTGGACACCCACGAGCTCGGTGCCGTCGCCGGCTTCGGCCAGCGTGTAGCTGATCGTCATCTCGCCCTGCATCGTCGGGTCGTCGCTCTCGAACTCGACGGCCTGGACGACCTCGGTGTCGGGCACCAGCCTCACGAACCGGCCGTGGAACGAGTCGGTCTGGGCGCTGGTCTTGCCGGTGCCCGTGGGGGCGTCGTAGGTCAGCGAGATCCGGAACGTGCCGCCCTCGCGGGCCTCGAACGCGTGGACCTGGCTGGTCATGTCGTCCGGCACCATCCAGTCCCGCACCGCCTCGGCGTCGAGCAGCGCCCGGTAGACCCGCGCCCGAGGCGCCCGGATGTGCCGCACAACCCGCGTCGTCGTCATCCCTCCGAGGGTAGGTAGGTTCTCTGGTCGTGCCTGAACTGCCTGAGAGCTCGGCCATCGACGACGACGCGGCCGGCGAGGACGAGGCGCCGCCGCTGGAGGACGCCGACGAGGCTGAGGACGCCGACGAGGCTGAGGCCGCCGACGACGGCGAAGAAGGCGGCGAGGGCGGCCAGGGCGGGGACAAGGGCAAGGAGCGGAGCGGGTGGCGGCGGTGGGTGGAGTGGGGGCTGGTCATCGGGGGCGCCCTGCTGGTGGCCCTAGTGGTGCGGACGTTCCTGATCCAGGCGTTCTGGATCCCCTCGGCGTCGATGG
>DASYLG010000556.1:0-2793 GCA_036009685.1 Iamia sp.
GCTCACCGCGATCGGCACATCGCCGCCGATGGACTCCCCCACGACGGTGAGGTGGTCCTGCCACCTGTCGAGCGCGAGGTCGTCCCGCGGCTCGCCCAGACCGGCCGCCCGTCGGTCTCCGTCGCCGTGGACGCTGCCCTCGATCCGGCGGCCGTCGATCGTCAGCTCGCTGAAGACCTGGATCCGGGACAGCACCGCCATCACCGTCCATCGCCGGCCGGACCACCACAGGTACGCCACCGTCTCGTCCGCCGAGCCACCCTCCTCCGGCGCCTGGATGGCTCCCTCCATCCGGTACCAGTCGGGGAAGCCGTCCACCTCGGAGGCCCGCATGGAGGAGCCCATGCCGGGCAGCCGGGCCCGGAGGTAGCGGCCGAAGGCCAGCGGGGCGTTCGAGAGGGAGGACGCGACATCGCCCTTGGGGTACGGCTCGACGTCGGTGTCCGAGTCGGTCCACACGGGCAGCAGGTCGGCGCTGGTGAGGCCCTGCGGCAGGCCCTCGATGGGGGGCGCCGGGCCAACCGGCCGGGTGGGCTCCTCGGCGGGGCCGGTGCGCTCGCCGGCGTCGTCGCCGCCGACCCGGGTGAGGAGCCCCACCGCGCCGAGCAGCAGCACGAGGGCGGCGGCCGCCGCGAGCCACCGGGTCCGGCCCGACGGAGGCCGCTCGTCGACGGGGATGCGGAGGCCGCTGGGCAGGGTCACGGCGGCACCGTCGTCGTCGGGCACGTCGGCGGCCCGGCGGGCGAGCATGGCGCGGACGTCGTCCTCGAGGGTGGCGATCATGGCTCGATCTCCTTGCGGAGGGCGTGGAGGCCCCGGTGGACCAGGGTGCGGACGGTGGCGGGCCGGCAGCCGAGGACCTCGGCGATGGCGGCGTCGGGCAGGTCCTCGTAGAAGCGGAGGACGATGGCGGTACGGCGGCGGTCGTCGAGCGTGGCGAGGGCGTCCCACAGCTCGTCGGCGCCCAGGCCGACCTCCTCGGCCCGGGGTGGGGCGTAGGCCCGGGCCGTGCACTGGCGCCGCAGCCACGACCGGCAGCGGTTCACCACCGCGGTCCGCAGGTAGGCCGGTGGCTCGAGGATGGTGTCCCACCGCGGCCGCAGGGCGAGGACGGCGTCGTGGACGACCTCCTCGGCCACCTCCAGGTCCGAGGTGAGGAGATATGCCAGCCGGACCAGCCCGGTGCGCCGCTCGGTGTAGAGGGCCACCAGGCCCTCGGGCCAGGAGTCGTCCCTGGCGGCCGGGTTCGTCGTCCCCCGTCCCGACGACGATGCAGGCAGCTCGGTGGGGACCATCACCCTCCTAGACGCATGGGCCCCGGCGAGCGTTCCCGAAGCCGGTGACCGACGTCATCTGGACGCCAGCGATCCCGAAGAGGAGTGTTAACGACGTTAACGGAACAACGTTACGTGAACACCGTCACCTCATCCCCCCGAGGACCTTGCCATGCTCAGCCGTCTCGCCCAGCTCACCGTCCGCCGCCGGGTGCTCGTCCTGGTCCTGGCCGTGGTGGGGTTCGCGCTCGCCGGGGCCGTCGGCGGGGGCGTCGCCGAGCACCTCTCGTCGGGGGGCTTCGACGACCCGTCGTCGGAGTCGTCCCGGGCCGAGGACGCCCTGGAGGACACCTTCGGCACCGGGGCACCCAACGTCCTCCTGCTCGTCACCGCCGACGCCGGCACCGACGTCGACGACCCCGCCCTGGCCGCCGCGGCCGAGGAGGTCGTCGCCGAGCTCGACGCCCAGCCCGACATCGACGAGGTCGCCTCGTACTGGACGCTCGGGCGGCCGCCGCCCCTGCGCTCGGCCGAGGGCGACTCGGCGATCATCGTGGCCCGCATCCAGGGCGACCAGTCCCACATCGTCGAGCGGGGCACCGAGCTGCGCGAGCAGCTGAGCGGACCGATCGACGGCGGCGAGGTGGCCGTCGGCGGCTACGCCGGCACCTTCGCCGACGTCAACCACACCATCGAGGAGGACCTGGTGCGGGCCGAGATGATCGCCCTGCCCATCACCATCCTCCTGCTGCTCCTGATCTTCCGGGGCGTCGTCGCCTCGCTGCTGCCGCTGGCCATGGGCGCCCTGTCGATCGTCGGCACCTTCCTGGTGCTGCGGGGCCTGGCCGGGGTCACCGAGGTGTCGATCTTCGCCCTCAACCTCACGACGGCCATGGGGCTGGGCCTGGCCATCGACTACAGCCTGTTCATGGTGTCCCGCTACCGGGAGGAGCTGGCCGCCGGGTTCGAGCCGAACGTCGCCGTGGTGCGCACCGTCCGCACCGCCGGGCGCACCGTCGCCTTCAGCGCCCTCACCGTGGCTGCCTCGCTGTGCGCCCTGCTCGTCTTCCCCCAGGCCTTCCTCCGGTCGTTCGCCTACGCCGGTGTCGCCGTGGCCGCCCTGGCCGGCTTCTGCGCCGTGGTCGTCCTGCCCGCCCTGCTGGCGGTCCTCGGCCAACGGGTCGACGCCCTGTCGCTGCGTCGACGCGACCCCAAGCCGGTCGGCGAGGGCGTCTGGCACCGGGTCGCCACGCTGGTGATGCGCCGGCCCCTCCCCGTCATCACCGTCGTGGTGCTGGTGCTGCTCGTCCTCGGGAGCCCCTTCCGCCACATCGACCTGGGCCGGCCCGACGACCGGGTCCTCCCCGCCTCGGCCGAGAGCCGCCAGGTCAACGACGCGCTCCGCGACGAATTCGGCTCCAAGGAGGCCGGGGCCCTGTCGGTGGTCGCCGCCGACACCCGCGCAGCCGGCACCGGCGCCGAGCGCGACGAGGCCATCGTCGCCTACGCCACCGAGCTC
>DASYLG010000557.1:0-2479 GCA_036009685.1 Iamia sp.
GCGGTGTAGAGCTCGACCATCTGGGCCCGGAGCTGGTCCTCCATGTCGGCCAGGTGATCCTCGGCGGCCTGGATGCCGGCCTCGGCGCGGGCCTGGGCGTCCTCGGCCTCGGACAGCTCGCGCTCGGCGCTGGCCTTCGCCTCCTCCTCGGCGGAGACCTGGGCGTCGAGATCGGCCAGCGCACCGAGCACCTCGTCCTTGTCCGCCTCGAGGGCGTTGACGTTGGCGGCGGCGGCGGCCTGCTCCTGCCGGACCCTCTCCCGCTCGCGCTCGGCGTCGGTTTCGGCGCTGGCGGAGTGGGGGAGCAGGAGGGCGCTCAGCAGCGCGACCAGGACCACGAGGGCGATCGGCAGGCGACGCGTGGGCACAGGCAGGGTCTCCTGGAGGGGGTGCAGGGGTGGGGTCACCGCTCGGACGGTCACAGGACTGTAACAAAGTTCATCATCGGCGCAACAACGCCTGCTTCAAGGGTGCCATCGCGTGAGATCGCCCCCGCGGATGGTGGTGGCGAGTCCGGACCGGCTCAGGGCGCCGGCGATCCGGCCTCGGTGAGGGTGGCGAGGGTGAAGGCGAGGGGCAGGACGATGCCGTCGTCGGAATCGGTGCCCAGCGAGCCGAACAGGGCGACCAGGTCGGCCCGGGCCGCCGGCCAGCCATCGCCCAGGCGCTGGCGCAGCATGATGATCGGGGCGGCGTTGGCCTCGACGAGGGCCACGGCGGCGTCGGCCGACTCCACCCGCCAGTCGATCGTCCGCTCCTCGAGGGCGACGCGCTCGACGGCGACGCCGAAGATCCGGGCCAGGTCCTCGACGCGCGCCCAGTCCCGGGGCCCCGGACCCGGGGGCGGCGGCTCGGGCGCGTGGGTGAGGAGGGTCTCGGTCATGCGGTCGAAGAGCCCGTCGATGGCCCACGCGGTGACGGCGACGGTGCCGCCCGGCCGGCACGCCCGGCGCAGCTCCGCCCCGACCCGCCGCTGATCGGTGGCGAACATGGCGCCGAAGGTCGACAGCACCCGGTCGTAGCCGGCGTCGGCGACGGGGAGGGCGGCCATGTCGGCCTCGTGCCACGTCACCCGGTCGGCCAGTCCCTCGGTCTCGGCCCGGCGGGCGGCCTCCTCCAGGAGCGCCGGCGTGAGGTCGACCCCGGTGACGTGGGCCGCACCGGCCCGCACCGCGGCCAAGGCCGTGTTCCCGGTGCCACAGGCGACGTCGAGCACGGCGAGGCCCTCGACCCCGACCGTGGCCACCAGATCGCGGCCGGCGGCGGCGAACACGTCGCCCATGGTCGCGTAGGAGCCGATCGACCACATCCGGCGCGTCGCGTCGAGGGGATCGGTCTCACTCATGGGTGTCTCCTCGGCCGGGGGTCTGGCGGGGCCCGGGCGGGTCGGGGTGGACGTGGTGGTGGTGCGGGTCGTCGAAGAGGAGGAGGTTGTCGCCCATGGCGACGAGCCGCCCACCGTAGGCGTCGCCCAGGCCGGCCTCGGTGAGGACCTGGTCGGGCGGTCCGGCGGCCACGACCCGCCCCGCCAGCAGCAGCACCAGGTCGGCCCGGCGGGCGTCGGCCAGATCATGGGTCGAGGTGACGACGGTGCGGCCGGCGTCGCGCTCGGCCTCGACGGCGGCGTCGATGAGCGTGTGGGACACGGCGTCCAGGGCGGTCACGGGCTCGTCGAGCAGGACCAGGTCGGCCTCCTGGGCCAGCCCCTGGGCCACGAGCACCCGCTGGCGCTGCCCGCCCGACAGCTCCGACACCTGGCGGCGGCGCAGGTCGGCCACCTCCAGCCGCTCGAGGGCGCCGTCGACCGCGGCCCGGTCGGCCCGGGTCATCCGGCCCAGCACGCCCCGGTGCGGGTAGCGGGCCATGGTCACGGCCTCGCCGACCGTGAGGGGGAGCGAGCGGTCGACCTCGGTGGTCTGGAGCACGAGGCTCACCCCACCCCGTCGCCGCGCCGCCGCCACCTCCAACCGGCCCGACCGGGGGGCCAGCAGCCCGGCCAGGGCCCGCAGCAGCGTCGACTTGCCCGAGCCGTTGGGCCCGATGAGGGCCACGGTCCGCCCCTCGGGCAGGACGAAGGACGCGTCGGCCAGGGCGACGCGGCTCCCGTGGGCGAGCGTCAGGTCGGTGGCGGTGACGGCAGCGGGCATGGGGGAGGACGGGTCGGGGGCGGGAGGCGGGCAGACCCTACCGGGTTGCGGAATGAGAACCGTTCTCGATACGGTCCTCGCTCGTGCGCCTCCGCCTCCTGCTCGTCCTGCTCGCGGCCGTCCCCCTCGTCCTGGCCGGGTGCGGGTCCGACGACGCGGCCGCCGACGACGGGCGGCCCACGGTCGTCGTCACCACGAGCATCCTGGGCGACGTGGTCGAGGAGCTGGTCGGCGGGGCGGCCCGGGTCGAGGTCGTGATGCCGGCGGGCGCCGACCCCCACGACTTCCAGCCGTCGGCCCGCCAGGTGAACGCCATGCGGTCGGCCGATGCC
>DASYLG010000558.1:0-7362 GCA_036009685.1 Iamia sp.
AGTCGACCGTGGTCGACGTGGCCGCCACGCCGCTCGCCCCCGGGGCGGTGGTCGACGTGCGCTACGACCGGCGCCGGGTCGACGTCCGGGTCGACGGCGCCCTCGTCGCCCACGGCCGTGGCGAGGACGTCACCGGACGCCAGGTGGGGCTGCGCGCCGGGGCTCCCGGCGCGGCGTGGGACGACCTCGAGATCGGGCCCCGCCCCCACCCCGTCGTGCGCTCCGAGGGGTGACCGATCGGCCGATCGCACTGGCGGACGATCGGGGTCATCCGACTAGGGTCGCAGACGGAGGGTTGCCAGAGCGGACGAATGGGACGGTCTCGAAAACCGTTGTGGTGTCACAGCCACCGTGGGTTCAAATCCCACACCCTCCGCTCGGACCGGTCACCGGTCACAAGAAGAAGACGAGAGGAACCCCGACCGTGCACCGACAGCGACGCCGTGCGGTCGGGGTCCTCGTCCTCCTCACCCTGGTGGTCACCGGCGGGTGCGGTGGTGACGGCGATGACGAGGAGGCCAGCGAGTTCTGCGCGGCCCGCGTCGACCTCGAGGACCGGCTCAGCGAGCTCGAGGGCTTCCAGCTGACCTCGGAGGACCAGGCACCGGAGGCCCGCGAGCGGGTCCTCGCCGTCATCGACTCCCTCGAGACGATGCTCGACGCCGCCCCCGAGGAGATCCGCATCGACGCCGACACCATGGCCGCCGACCTGGACACCATCAGGACCCGGGTCGAGGACGCCACCATCGTCGAGCTGGGCACCGAGGTCCCCGCCCTCCTGGCCCAGATCGGCGGGTCGGGGAACGACGAGCAGGGCGACGCCATCACCGCCGTCAACACCTACGCCGCCGACACCTGCGACTGAGGGGAACAGCCGTCCGATCCTCGGACGGCCGCCGTAGCCTGGTCGAGCCATGCGCCAGGGACCGCACATCCTCTGGGGGATGTCCCGCTCGGATCCATCGACGCTGAGCGGGACGCACCTCGACAAGGGCCTCGTCCGGCGCGTCTGGGCGTTCGCCCGGCCCTACCGGGGCCGCACCTTCGCCTTCCTCGGCATCATCGTGCTCGAGGCCCTCCTCGGCCTGGCCACCCCGCTCCTCGTCAAGCGCATCATCGACGACGCCCTCCCCCAGACCTCGGGCGGGCCCGCCGATGCCGGCCTCCTCACCTGGTGTGCCATCGGGATGGGCGGAGCCGCGGTCACCGTGGCCCTGCTCTCGCTGGTCGAGCGCTACCTGTCGTCGGTCATCGGCGAGGGCCTGATCCTCGACCTGCGCCGGTCGCTGTTCGACCACGTGCAGCGCATGCCCATCGCCTTCTTCACCCGCACCCAGACCGGTGCCCTCATCTCCCGGCTCAACAACGACGTGATCGGCGCCCAGCGGGCGGTCACCCAGACGCTCGGGTCGGTCGTCTCCAACTTCATCGTCCTGGGCACCACGCTCACGGCGATGGCGGTGCTGGAGTGGCGCCTGACGCTGCTCTCGCTGGTGCTGCTCCCCGTCTTCCTGCTGCCGGCCAAGCGCGTCGGCCGCCGCCTGTCGGCCATCACCCGCGAGTCGTTCGACCTCAACGCCTCGATGAACGCCACCATGACCGAGCGCTTCAACGTGGCCGGCGCCATGCTCGTGAAGCTCTTCGGGCGGGCCGACGACGAGAGCCACGACTTCGCCGACCGGGCCGGCCGGGTGCGCGACATCGGGGTGCGCTCGGCCATGTACAGCCGCACCTTCATGGTCGCCCTCACCCTCGTGGGCGCGGTCGGCACGGCCACCATCTACCTGCTCGGCGGCCGTCTGGTCATCAGCGGCGCCATCACCCTGGGCACGCTGGTCGCCCTCGGCGTGTTCGTCGTCCAGATCTACGCCCCGCTCACCCAGCTCACCAACGCCCGGCTCGACCTCATGACCGCGTTCGTGTCGTTCGACCGGGTCTTCGAGGTGCTCGACGCCCCCCGCTCGGTGTCCGACCGCCCCGGGGCCGTCGACCTCGTCGAGGCCCGGGGCCGGCTCGAGCTCGACCACGTCGGCTTCCGCTACCCGGCGGCGTCGGAGGTGTCGATCGCCTCGCTCGAGGCCGAGGCCGGCGTCCCGTTGGGCGACGAGGCCTCCCGCGAGATCCTCCACGACATCGACCTGACCGTGGAGCCGGGCCAGACCATCGCCCTGGTCGGCCCGTCCGGCGCCGGCAAGAGCACCCTGGCCTCGCTCGTGCCCCGGCTCTACGACGTCACCTCCGGGGCGGTGCGGGTCGACGGCATCGACGTGCGCGACCTCACCCAGGACTCGCTGCGGGAGGCCGTAGGCGTCGTCAGCCAGGACCCCCACCTGTTCCACACCTCGATCGCCGACAACCTCCGCTACGCCCGGCCCGACGCCACCGACGCCGAGCTGGAGGAGGCCTGCCGGGCGGCCCGCATCCACGCGACCATCGCCGCCCTGCCCGACGGCTACGCCACGATCGTCGGCGAGCGGGGCTACCGGATGTCGGGGGGCGAGAAGCAGCGCATCGCCATCGCCCGCATGCTGCTCAAGGATCCTCGCCTCGTCATCCTCGACGAGGCCACCAGCCACCTCGACACCGAGAACGAGGCCGCCGTCCACGCCGCCCTGGCCACCGCCCTCGAGGGGCGCACCGCTCTGGTGATCGCCCACCGGCTGTCGACCATCGTCGATGCCGACCTGATCGTCGTGCTCGACGACGGCCGCATCGTCGAGCGGGGCGGGCACGCCTCGCTGCTGGCCGCCGACGGCCTCTACGCCGAGCTCTACCGGGCCCTCCTCCGCGGCGACATCCCCCGCTCACCGGCGACGTTCCTGCCCGTCGAGGCGATCGAGCCCGTCGCCCCCCACCCCTAAACCCTCAGGGGTCGAAGGGGTAGAGCCGGACCTCGTCCCGCGTCGAGACCACGACGTGGGTCGACCCGGCGGCCGCCCGGCGCACGTCCGCCAGGGGGAGCCGGCGGGCCCGGCCGAGGTCGCTCGCCACCGCCACGAGGACCTCGCCGCCACCCCAGGCGATCAGCCGCTCGGCCTCGACCACCGCGTCCGTCCGGCCGTCCAGCGCCACCTGTTCGCCGGCGGCCCCGTCCGGCCCGAACGAGGCTGCGCGATCACCGGGGACGGCGACGGCGACGCCGCCTCCACCGGCCGGGCCCACCACCGCCTCCCGCCCACCGGCCGGCAGGTCGAGCTGCCACCGGGGCGTGAGGGAGGCATCGGCGGCGAACCCCTCCAGACGATCGTCGGCCGCCACGACGACGGTCCCGCCGAGCCCGTCGACGAGGCTGGCGAACCCCTCGTCGCTCGGCACCGCCGCATCGGTGGTCTCGACCGTGGCGCCCGATCGCACGTCCCGGGCCACCAGGATGTCGTCGCCCTCGACGCCCAGCACGACCTCGGCGCTGCACACCAGCCGGTGGAAGCCGTCGTGGTGCGGGCCGTCGACCGACCACCGCTCGGCCCCGTCCACCACCTCGTGGGCCGTCAGCCGCCCGAGATCGCTGACCACGACCAGACCGGCGTCGCCGCAGGGGTGGACGGAGAGGGAGGTGCTCGGTCCCGTCACCGTGAAGGTCGATGCGCCGGTGCCGGCGTCGACCACGGTCATCGTCGAGTCCAGCCCGCCGGCCGCGTCGTCCGTGAGACGGTCGAGCAGGAGGTGGTCGCGACCCAGCGGGGCCACGGGGAACCCGGGCGCGCTCCAACGCACCTCACCGGTGACCGGGTCCACGCCGTGCGTCGCCTCGGGCCCCACCACCAGGAGGGTCGACGGGTAGCGGATGACCTCCCGGGCGCCGTCGGGGAACGGCACCGTCCAGGCGGGACGGCCGTCGGCGACGCCGATGGCCACGACGGTCGCCACCGGGTCGTCGGCGGCCGGGTCGTCCCGCGCCTCGATGACGTAGACGCGCTCGTCGTCGGTGGCCAGCGGGCAGGCCGACGTCCGCAGCTCGGCCGTCACCTCGAGGCGCGGGCACGACACCTCCACCGTCCAGCCCGGCTCCCACGGGGGGACCGTGGTGGACGCCACCCGGTCCTCCGAGCGCGCCCCCGTCTCGGGTGCTCGATCCTCGTCGTCACCGCCGACCAGGACCACGGCGACGACGATCGCCACCACGGCGACGATCGCCCCGGCGACCAGGACCAACCGCCCGACGCGGGGCGGCCGCCGCCGCGCTGCGGGATCGGCGGATCGACGGTCCTGGGGCGTCGCCGTGGCGCTGGCCTGGCGACCCCAGACGGCCGCCAGGGCGGCGACGTCCTCCTCGGGATCAGGTGCCCAGCCGTCGGACCCATCGGCCATGGCCCGATCTTGGTGCGCCCCGCCCGATCGCGCCGCCCGATCGCTCGATCCTGGTGCGCTACCCCAGGGCCCGGCGGACCGGACGGCTGCGGAGGACGCCGTCGGCCAGCTCGACGGTGCGGGCCCAGGCCGCCCGGGCCACGGCGGTGACCGCCGCCGCGGCCAGGGCGAAGCCCACGGCCAGGGCGATCACCAGGGGCACCGCCAGCGGGTGGAGCACGCCCACGATGCCGTCCACCGTCGCCTCGGGCCGGGTGACGACGTGCCACGAGTGGAGGCGGGGGATCCGACCCAGCACCACGCCGAACCCGCAGGCCAGGTGGATCCCGGCCCGCACGAGCATCCGCCGCCGGGCCAGGCGGGGTGAGCGGACGAGGGCCCGGTCGACCTCGACGAGGGCGACGGCGTAGCTGCCCACCCCCCACAGCACGAGGAGGGCGAGGACACCGGCCGGGACCATGTCCGACACCCGCGTGCCCGGGTTGCGCTCGAGCATGCCCCGCAGGTGGATGAGGTCGGTGATCACGTAGGGCGCGTTGGGCAGGAACAGCAGGAAGGCGCCGACCCCGGCCAGCCAGCCCCACGTTGGTGTCCGGGGGCGGTGGAACAGGGCCACCGCCAGCACCGCCGGGATGGTGGCGAGGGTGGCGTTGAACACCATCCACGGCCCCGATCCCAGGGCCAGGCCCCGCACCAGCTCGACGTACCGCTCCACCAGGTCGATCACCATGGCGCTCATCGTCGCGTCTCTGGCGCCCTTCCGGGCCGCGGGCCCTACCTTGGCTCCGATGCAGGACGCGCTGTTCGGCGACGAGGAGGTGGTCGACCCGACGTGGACGGTCGCCGACCTGTCGAAGGCCATCGGCGCGGTGCTGGACCAGGCCTTCCCGGGCGAGATCTGGGTCCGGGGCGAGATCCGCGAGCTGCCCCCGCCCGGCGACGGCCGCCGGGCCCGCCCCCACCTGTACTTCGACCTGATCGAGCCGGCGCCACCGGGCCAACGCCCGCGCGCCGTCCTCCCCGTCGTGCTCTGGAACACGGACCGCAAGCGGGTGAACGCCGACATGCGGCGCTCCGGCGTCCGGGTCAGCGCCATGGACAACGGCGTCGACGTGCGCATCCGGGGCCGGATCCGCTGGTGGGCCCCCGGCGGCCGGCCCCAGCTCCAGATGACGGGGATCGACCCCGACTACACCCTCGGCCGGCTCGCCGCCGATCGAGCCGCCGTCCTCTCCGCTCTCGACGCCGACGGCCTGCTCGACCGGAACGCCCGGCTGCCGCTGCCGCCGGTGCCCACCCGGATCGGGCTGGTCACCAGCCTCGGCAGCGCGGCCCAGGCCGACGTCCGGCGGGTGCTCGAGGCCGCCGGGCTGTCCCGTCTGCTGGTCGAGGCCGACGCCCGGACCCAGGGCCCGGCCGCGGTCGAGACGGTCCCCCTCGCCCTCGCGGCCGTGGTCGAGGCGGGCGCCGAGCTCGTCCTGCTGGTGCGGGGTGGTGGCTCCCGGGTCGAGCTGGCCGCCTTCGACAACGAGGCCATCGCCCGGGCCGTGGCCACCTGCCCCGTGCCCGTCGTGACCGGCATCGGCCACGAGGTCGACGACAGCGTGGCCGACCGGGTGGCCCACACGGCCTGCGCCACGCCCACCGCAGCCGCCGCCATCGTCGTGGCCGGCGTCGCCGCCGCCCGGGGTCGCACCGAGGCGCTCTGGGCAGCCATCGAGGCCGCGTCCCGGCGGGCCGTGCGGGCCGAGGGCGACCGCCTCGCCGGCCGGGGTCGCCACATCGCCACCCACGCCGGCGGCGCCCTCCGCACCGCCGAGGCCGGGCACCGGTCGCTGTCGGCCCGGCTGCGCCAGCGGGGCCCGGCCGGCCTGGCCCGGGCCACCGCCCGGCTCGACGCCCTGGGCACCAGCCTGGGCCGGGGCACCCGCCGGGACCTGGGCGAGGCCGAGCGCCGGGTCGCCGCCGCGTCCGTGCGCCTGGCCCGCCGCCCCGGACCGCTCCTCGACCGGGCCGGCCGGGACCTCGTCGGCGTCGAGGCGCGGGTGCGCGCCGTCGATCCCGCGCTCGCCCTCGCCCGCGGCTGGTCGATCACCTACCGGGCCGACGGCGCCCTCGTCCGCACGGCCGCCGACGTGGCCGCCGGCGACGACCTCGTCACCCACCTGACCGCCGGCCGGGTCCGGAGCCGGGTCGTCTCGACCGAGCCCGGTGGGGAAGGATCGGACGATGTCTGACGCCGCCCCGTCCCCCGACGCCGGCCCCGACCCGACCGGCTACGCCGAGGCCATGGCCGAGCTGGAGGCGATCCTCGCCGAGATCGAGGACGAGGCCGTCGACGTCGACGTGCTGGCCCGCAAGGTCGCCCGCGCCGCCCACCTGGTCCGCTGGTGCCGGGGCCGGATCGACGGCGCCAGGGTCGACGTCGAGCGCATCATCGCCGACCTCGACCCCGACGCCAGACCCGACGCCGACCCCACCTGACCCGAACCGGTGATCAGATCAGGCGGTTTCCCGCCCGATCTGATCGCCAGTTGCCGGGGTGGGGTCGTTCAGTCGGTGGCGAGGGGGCCGTCGAGGGCCTCGTCGCCGTAGAGCATGCGGGCCATGCCGTCGAGGTCCGGGCCCCGGCGCACGTGCATGCCCCCGTCGACCGACAAGGCGACCCCGGTGACCCACCCCGACTCGGGCCCGCACAGGAACCGGACCGCCTTGGCGATGTCGTCGACGTGGCCGACGCGGGAGACCGGCATCTGGGCGAGGTAGTCGTCGACCACCCCGGGGGCGGCGATCAGGTGGTCGCCCAGGTCGGTCTGGACCACGCCCGGCCGGACCGAGTTCACCCTGATCCCCTGGCGCCCGAGCTCGTCGGCGGCCACCTGGACGAGCATGTCGATGCCGGCCTTGCTGGCGCAGTACGGACCCATCCAGCGGTGGCTGCTCACCCCGGCGATCGACGAGATCGTGACGATGGCGCCGCCCCGGCCGGTGGCGATCATGGCGTTGCCGGCGTGCTTGATGGCGAGGAACGAGCCCGTGAGGTTGCTCTCGACG
>DASYLG010000559.1:0-14525 GCA_036009685.1 Iamia sp.
TCGACGCCGCCTTCGCCGCCCACCCCCTCTGGTCGACCACCCGCCCGGCGCCCGTCCGCTTCCGGCGGGGCGACATGCACGGCGACCCGGCGGTCCCCCTCGATCGGGCGGTCCGGACGACGCTCGCGGCCGACCTCGGCACCGCGCCGACCGGCCCGATCCGGGTGCTGACCCACCTCCGCCACTGGGCGTGGACCTTCAACCCCATCAGCCTCTACTTCGCCTTCGACGAGGACGACACCCGGGTCGAGGCGGTGCTGGCCGAGGTGACCAACACGCCGTGGCACGAGCGCAAGGCCTACGCCCTGGCCGCGCCGCCTCCGGTCGAGGCCGAGGCCACCGGTGTCCGCTTCGCCAAGGAGCTGCACGTCTCGCCGTTCATGGACCTCGACCTCGACCACGTCCTGCGGTTCGGCCCGCCCGGGGGCGACCGGCTGGTCGTCGAGATGGACGACCACCGCCAGGACGACACCGACCAGCTGGTGTTCTCGGCCCGGATGGTCCTCCGTCGCCGCCCCCTCGACCGCCGGTCGATGAGCCACGTCCTCCTCCACCACCGCCTGCCGGCGCACCGCGTATCGGCCGGCATCCACCTCAACGCCCTCCGCCTCTGGCGCCAGGGCGCCCCCTTCCGCCGTCACCCCGCCAAGCACCCCCGGAGCACGTGACCATGACCGCGACGGTCTCCCGACCCCCGAAGTCCCATGCCGGACGCATCCGCCCGACGAAGGTGCGTCCCGCGTCCCGGAAGGCGACCCTGGCCGACAGGGGGTCGCGGGCGCTGCTCAAGCCCCTGCTGAGCCGGCTCAAGGGCGGCCGGCTCACGCTGATCGAGTCCGACGGCACGGTCACCACGTTCGGTCAGCCCACCGACCTCGACGTGACCGTCCGGCTCCGCACTCCCGCGGTGTGGCGCGAGGTCACGACCCGGGCCAGCACCGGCCTGGGTGCCAGCTACATCGACGGGTGGTGGGACACCGACGACCTGACCGGGCTGGTGCGCCTGGCCATCCGCAACCTCGACGTCCTGGACCGCATCCGCACCCGGTGGGACGCCCTCACCGGCCCGATCGCCGACCGGGCCCGCCGGCTCCGCCCCGAGAGCAAGGAGCGCGACCGTCGCGACATCGCCGCCCACTACGACCTGGGCAACGACTTCTTCGAGCTCTTCCTCGACCCCGAGACGATGGCCTACAGCTGCGGCCTCTGGTCCGAGGGCGACGGAGCCGGCGACCTGGCGTCGGCCCAGCGGGCCAAGATCGACCGCCTCCTCGACCTGCTCGAGCTGAGCGCCGGCGATCGCCTGGTCGAGATCGGCACCGGCTGGGGCGGCCTGGCCCAGCGGGCCGCCGAGCGGGGGATCCGGGTCACCACCTGCACCATCTCGGCCGAGCAGCACGCCCTGGCCCGAGAGCGGCTGGCCGCGGCCGGCGTCGGCCACCTGGTCGACGTCGAGCTCCTCGACTACCGCGACCTGCTCACCCGCGAGGGCGACGGCACCTTCGACGCCCTGGTCTCGGTCGAGATGATCGAGGCCGTCGACTGGCGCGACCACCCCGCCTACTTCTCCACCTGCGGCCGCCTGCTCCGGCCGGGTGGCCGGCTCGCCCTCCAGGCCATCACGGTGCCCGACAGCCGCTACGAGCGGGCCAAGACCTCCAGCGACTTCGTCAAGGAGCACGTCTTCCCCGGCTCCTGCCTGCCGTCGATCGAGGTCATCGAGCGGGGCCTGGCCCGTCACACCGACCTCCGGATCGCCGAGGTCGCCGCCTTCCCCCAGGACTACGCCCAGACCCTCGGGGCCTGGAACGAGCGGCTGGCGGCCCGCACCGAGCAGGCCCACGCCCTCGGCTACGACGACGCCCTGCTCCGCCTCTGGGAGTTCTACCTCTGCTACTGCGAGGGCGCCTTCGCCGAGGAGTACGTCTCGCTCGTCCAGCTCCTCGCCACCAGGCCCGACCCGTCAACGCCCACGAGGTGCCAGGCACCTCGTGGTCCGGGCGCCGACCGATGAGCGTGGTCGCCGATGTGCTGTCGACCCTGTCGTTCAAGGCCCTCGACGTCGGGTTGGTGCCCGACGCCGTCCTCCACACCGCCTGCCGGGGGCGGGTGGCCAAGCGCCTCCGCACCGAGCGGGCCGGCACCGTCGACGAGCGCAGCGAGCGCTTCCGGGCCCTCGTCCAGGAGCTCCGGAGCGGCGACGTCGCCACCCACACGGCCGAGGCCAACGAGCAGCACTACGAGGTCCCGACCGGCTTCTTCGAGCTCGTGCTCGGCCCCCACCTGAAGTACTCGTCCTGCTACTACCCACCGGGCACCGAGACGCTGGGCGACGCCGAGCAGGCGATGCTCCAGGTGTACGGCCAGCGCGCCCGCCTGGCCGACGGCCAGCGCATCCTCGAGCTGGGCTGCGGCTGGGGCAGCCTCACCCTCTGGATGGCCGCGACCTACCCCGGCAGCGAGGTCGTGGCCCTGTCGAACTCCCGCACCCAGCGCGAGCACATCGAGAAGCAGGCGGCCGAGCGCGGGCTGGCCAACCTCCACGTGATCACCGCCGACGTCAGCACCTTCGACCCCGCCGACCACGGCGAGGGCGCCCCCTTCGACCGGGTCGTGTCGGTCGAGATGCTCGAGCACGTCCGCAACCACGGCGTGCTCTTCGGGCGCATCGCCCGCTGGCTGGCCGACGACGGGCTGTTCTTCACCCACGTCTTCGCCGGGGCCGACGTCTGCTTCCGCTACGACGCCGACGACCGCCGGGACTGGATGGCCAAGCACTTCTTCTCCGGCGGCCTGATGCCCAGCGACGACCTCTTCCTGCACCTGCAGGACGACCTCGCCATCGTCGACCACTGGCGGATGAGCGGCGTCCACTACCAGCGCACCTCGCTCGGCTGGCTCGCCAACCTCGACGCCCACGAGGACGAGCTCCGTCGGCTGGTGGGCCGGGTCCAGGTCCGGCGCTGGCGGGCCTTCTTCGCCGGCTGCGCCGCCCTGTTCGGCCACGACGACGGCCAGGCCTTCGGCGTGAGCCACTACCTGTTCCGGCCGCGCTCATAGGTAGGTTCGGCGGGGATGAGCGACGCCGCCGGTCCCGACCCGTTCACCCGGATGATGCGGCTCGAGCCGCACGGGCCCGACACGTTCGTGGGCACCGGGCCGCGGTACCCGTGGGGCGGCCTCTACGGCGGCCAGATCGTGGCCCAGGCCCTGCACGCCGCGGCCCAGACGGTGGTGCCCGAGCACCGCGTCCACTCGCTCCACGCCTACTTCATCCGGCGGGGCGACCACAGCGAGCCGGTGCGCTACGAGGTGGCGCGCACCCGCAACGGGCGCTCGTTCACGACCCGCACGGTCGAGGCCCGCCAGGCCGTGGGGGCGATCCTCTCGCTGTCGGCCTCGTTCCAGGGCGACGAGGAGGCCCCCGAGGTCCAGACCACGACCCTCCCCGACGTCCCGTCGCCCGAGGGTGCGCCGAGCGACTCGTGGAGCCCGGCCTACGACCGCGTGACCCTTCCTCCGGACCCCGAGACGGGCACGGCGTCGGCCTGGGTGCGGCTCAGCCGTCCGCTCACCGGCGCCGACGACACCCCCGCGATGCACGCCGCCGCCCTCGCCTACCTGTCCGACGACGTGCCCACCGATGCTGCCCACGTCCTCGACCCGCGGGGGCGCAACACCCCGCCGGACGAGGGTCTGATCGGCTTCAGCCTCGATCACGCCCTCTGGTTCCACCGGCCCCTGCGGGCCGACGAGTGGCACCTGCACACGGTGACGTGCCACGGCCTGATCTCGTCGCGCGGTCTCACGGTCGGCCGGGTCTTCGCCACCGACGGGACCCACGTGGCCACGGTGACCCAGGAGGTCCTGCTCCGCCCCCGCCGCTGAGACGGGTCTCCGGAGACCGGGTCAGGTGGCGCTGCTGCCACCGATCACGGCGATGATGAAGATGAAGTAGAGAACCCCGCCCACCAGGTAGACGCCGAGGAGGATGGTGGACACCATCCCGAGGATCCGACCGGCGTTGACGTTGCCCCGGTTGGAGTAGCGCAGCGGGTCGCGGTCGATCTCCTCCAGCGCCTTGTTGCCCATCGACCAGGCGAAGGGGCCGAGGATCTGGCAGGCCACGAGGCCGAGGATCCCGAGGATCAAGACGGTCGTCCCCTGGGGGTGCTCGACCTGACCGCCGTAGCCACCGCCGTAGCCGGGCGGTCCATAGCCCTGGTTGGGGTAGCCGCCGTATCCGCCCGGAGGGTATGACATCGCCGGAGCGTAACGCTCAGAGGCGTTCGATGATCGTGACGTTGGCCTGGCCGCCGCCCTCGCACATGGTCTGGAGGCCGTAGCGTCCGCCGGTCTGCTCGAGGTGGTTGAGCAGCGTCGTCATCAGCCGGGCACCGGTGGCCCCGAGCGGGTGGCCGAGGGCGATGGCGCCACCGTTGGGGTTGACCTTGGCCATGTCGGGCTTGAGCTCGCGCTCCCACGCCAGCACCACCGAGGCGAAGGCCTCGTTGATCTCGACGGCGTCGATGTCGTCCATCGTCATCCCCGTCTTCTCCAGGGCGTACCGGGTGGCGGGGATGGGGGCGGTGAGCATGAAGATCGGGTCGTCGCCCCGGACGCTCATGTGGTGGATGCGGGCCCGCGGGGTGAGGCCGTGATCCTTCACCGCCTGCTCGCTGGCGATGAGGAGGGCGGCCGAGGCGTCGCTGATCTGGCTGGCCACGGCGGCGGTGACGCGGCCGCCCTCCACGAGGGTGGGCAGGCTGCGGATCTTGTCCCAGTTCGGCTCGCGGGGGCCCTCGTCGTGGGCCAGGTCGCCGTACGGGGCGATCTCGGCCTCGAAGCGACCCTCGGCCCGCGCCCGGATGGCCCGGGTGTGCGACTCGACGGCGAACTCCTCCATCTCGTCGCGGGTGATGTCCCACCTCTCGGCGATCATCTCGGCGCCGCGGAACTGGCTGACCTCGCCGTCGCCGTAGCGCTCGACCCAGCCCGGCGAGGTGGTGAACGGGTCGGGGAAGCCGAGGTCACTGGCCAGGGTCATGGCCGAGCTGATCGGGATCTGCGACATCTGCTGGACGCCGCCGGCGACGACCAGGTCGTTGACCCCGGCCATCACGGCCTGGGCCGCGAAGTGGACGGCCTGCTGGGCCGAGCCGCACTGGCGGTCGACGGTGGTGCCGGGGACGTGCTCCGGACCGCCGGCCACCAGCCAGCAGGTGCGGGCGATGTCACCGGCCTGCCCGCCGACGGAGTCGACGTTGCCGAACACGACGTCCTCGACGGCGCCGGGGTCGATGCCGGTGCGGTCGAGCAGGGCCCGGATCGACAGGGCCCCGAGGTCGGCCGGGTGGACCTGGCTGAGGCCCCCGCCCCGCTTCCCGACGGGGGTGCGGACGGCATCGACGATGTAGGCCTCGGGCATGCCCGGAACGCTACCTGACGCCCCGTCAGATCGGCCGCCCGAGGGGTCGCGGCCGAACGGCGACGGCCCGTACCAACCCGTGATCGGCCACGTCCGGAGCCCCGGCTTCGACTCCCTGTTCTGGTACCGACGATCGCCTTCGGACACACCGATCCCGCCGATCTCGGAAAACCCAACGGGCCGTGTCACCCGCCACACCGGGCTGCTGCGTAGAGAGGGGCAGACGAACAGGCCGGACCGGCCAGGAGGGTGGTTGACATGGGCATGCGACGACTGGGGACCGTGGTCCTCGCCGCACTGGTGCTGGCCATCGCCGCGGTGGCGTTGGTGGCCCGAACGCCAGCCGGCGCGGCGCCGACCGACAGCGACACGCTGGTGTTCGTCCCCGAGAGCGGCCAGACCTTCGGCGTGGTCCGCAACGGGGTGACCACCTTCCACGACTACTTCGACGAGGACCACGGCGGCCGGTCCTTCGAGGGCAACTTCACCGGCAACCCCGGGACCGACATCTTCGTGTACGGCCACCAGACCGAGCCCGACGGCATCGTGTCGATCATCCCGAGCGGCACCACCGTGACGACGTCGTTCATCCCCAAGACGGTCAACGGGTCCTACGGGCCCATCGTCGGCGACTTCGACGGCAATGCCATCGACGACATCCTCTGGTACCAGGTCGGTCAAGGAGCCGGCGACTCCCTCTGGCTGTTCGACAGCAGCGGCGCCCACGTCAACGTGCCGATGACGATCAACAACTCGTACGAACCCACGGTGCTCGACGCCAACGGCGACGGCCGCGACGACATCCTCTGGTATGGCTGGGGTCGCGCCCCCGATCGCCTCTGGCTCTTCGGTCCCGGCGGTGTCCCGGTCTCGAGGACCGTGACGATCAACGGCCACTACCGGATCGTCCCCGGGCACTTCGGCGACCGGCCCGAGGGCAGCCCGCAAGATCGCCTGATCTTCTACGACAACGACGGCGGGCCCGACTCCATCTGGACCTTCGACACCGTGGGCGACCACACCACGGCACCGCTCCCCGCCATCGACGACGTCACCGAGCCGGTGGTCGGCCGCTTCACGGGGACGACCCGCGACGCCGTCTACTGGTACCGGCCCGGGAACGACGCCGAGCAGCTCTGGACCTTCACGGCCGGTGGTGCGGTCCAGGAGGTCGCGGCCCCGAGCGTCTTCGGCACCTACGACCCCGTGGTGGGCGACTTCGACGGCAACGGCTACCAGGACATCGCCTGGACCGCCGCCAGCGGCGCCGGCACCGCCACGATCTGGCGGTTCTCCAGCAGCGGCCACACCCAGAGCGTCGTGAACACCGGCCTGGACCGGACCACCGCCCACGTCGGCTCCACCGACCCCTCCGACCTCGGGTAGCCGGGCCAGGAACGGGGCCGGCTCCCCCCTCGCCTCCCCGCAGTATGGCCGAGAGACGGCCGTAGGTTGCGCGGTGACGGGCGTCGCAACGGGCGGGCCCAGGAGAGGTGCCAACGATGGACATCACGACGAGAGGACGCGCGCCCTCGCGACGGCGGGGACGACGGCTGGCCAGCCTGGTGGTGGGGGCCGCCCTGGCCACCGCCGCCTTCGGGGCCCAGCCCGCCCAGGCCGCCGACCTGGAGGTCAACAGCGACACGATGGTGTTCGTCCCCTTCCGGGGCCAGACCTTCGGGATCGTCCGCAACGGCACGTTCCTCACGCCCTCGTACACGACGGGCGACTTCCGCGGCGCCGAGCCCTTCGAGGGCGACTTCACCGGCCAGCCCGGCACCGACGTCTTCTGGTACCGCCCAGGCAGCGCCCCCGACGGCATCGTCCAGGTCACCCCCGACGGCGCCGGCGTCGAGACGACCTTCATCCCCAAGTCGGTCAACGGGTTCTTCACCCCGCTCGTCGGTGACTTCGACGGCAACGCCATCGACGACATCCTCTGGTACGCCCCGGGCAGCGCGCCCGACGCGCTGTGGCTGTTCAACAGCAACGGGTCGCACACCAACGTCCCGCTGGCGATCAGCGGCGAGTACATCCCCACGGTGATCGAGGCCAACGGCGACGGCTTCGACGACATCCTCTGGTACGGCCCCGGCGCCGACGCCGACAGCATGTGGCTCTTCGGGGCGGGGGCCAGCCACACCACCAAGCCGGTGGCGATCAGCGGCAACTACCAGCTGATCCCGGGCTTCTTCGGGCTGCGGCCCGAGGGCAGCCCCCAGAAGCGGCTGGTGTTCTTCAACCCGACCGGCCCGGACTCGATCTGGACCTTCGACACCTCGGCCAACCACACCTCGGCCCCACTGCCGAACGTCGACGGCGCCTTCTACCCGGTCGTGGGCGGGTTCACCTCCACGGTCACCGACGCCATCCTCTGGTACCGGCCGGGCTCGGGCTCCGAGGCCTTCTGGTCGTTCACCGACGCCGGGGCGGTCAACCAGCTCGAGCCGCTGAACGTCGGCGGCACCTACGACCCGGCCGTCGGCGACTTCGACGGCAACGGCTACCAGGACATCGCCTGGTCGAGCGCGGGCCACGCGACGGTGTGGAAGTTCCATTCCGGTGGCTACGTCCAGGGAACCGTGAACACCGGCCTGCCCAACACGACGCTGCTCGTCGGCCACACCGACCCCGCCACGCTCGGGTAGCCGGGCATGGCCGTCTCCTCCCGCGTACCCTGCCGTCGGGTCGTTCCGACGGCGGGGGCCCGGGAGGTCGCGGATCATGAACGGCACACGGCGGGGACGGAGGCTGTCGGCGGCGATCGCCGGGCTGGCGGTGGTGGCCGCGGGCCTGGCGGCGAGCCCGTCACCCGCGGCGGCCGAACCCGAGGACAGCGACACCCTGGTGTTCGTCCCCTTCCACGGCCAGGAGACGGCGTTCTTCCGCTGGGGCGTGGTGACGCAGCAGACCCTGCTGACCACCGCCGGTGCCTTCGCCGGTGACTTCTCCGGCGACCCGGGCTCCGACGTGTTCCTCTACCTGCCGGGTCCCGGGGCCGACGGCATCCTCCGGATCACCCCGGATGGCCGGGGGATCACCACGAGCCTCGACCCGACGTCGGTCGGCGGGGACTACGTCCCGCTGGTCGGGGACTTCGACGGCAACGCCATCGATGACGTCTTCTGGTACGCCCCGGGCGGTGCGGCCGACTCGATCTGGCTGTTCCAGCCCGACGGCAGCCACACGGTCCGGCAGGCCGCGGTGACGGGCGCGTACCGCACCGAGGTGCTCGACACCGACGGCGACGGCCGCGACGACATCGTCTGGTACGCCGCCGGAGCCGGCGCCGACAGCATCTGGATCTTCGGCGCCGGCGCCACCCACACCGTCGAGCAGGCGACGATCAACGGCGACTACACGATGGGCGTCGGGCGCTTCTCCGACCGCCCCGAGGGCAGCCCGCAGGAGCAGCTCCTCTTCACCAACCCCGGTGGGGCCGACCCGATCTGGACCTTCGACACGGCGGGGAACCACACCTCGACCTCGCACGCCATCCCGCCCGGGCAGGCGGTGGTCGTCGACATCGACGGCGACGGGCGCGACGCCATCTACTCGTACCAGCCGGGGCCCGGGACCGAGGCCTTCACCGACTTCAGCGCCGCCGGCGTGGCGTCCCCCGGGCGCACGGCGCCTCAGGCCAACGGCCAGTTCCAGACGGCCGTGGGCGACTTCGACGGCGACGGCAACGAGGACATCGCCATGGCCCAGGGGAGCAAGCTCATCCTGTGGCACTTCCGGGGCGAGGACTCCGAGGAGTTCCTCGACTTCCGGTGGGACGTCGGGGTCACCGACGTCGGGCCCCTGACCGTCCCGACCGAGAGCTAGGAGAACGTCGTGGCCCGGACCCGACGAGCCCGGCAGACGGCGAGCACCTTGACGGCGCTGGTGCTGGGGGCATCCCTCGCCGCTCCATCACCGACACCGGCCGGTGCGGGTGGACCGCCGCCGAGCGCCACCATCGTCCTCGTCCCCTACGAGGGAACCACCACCGCGTTCGTGCACGACGGGGCCACCACCACGGCGCCGTACATCCCCGTCACCGACGGCATCGTCGAGGGCAACTTCTCCGCCGTTCCCGGCTCCGACGTCCTCGTGTTCGGCCAGGGCGGCGCGCCCGACGGCATCGTCCACGTCACGCCCACCGACACGGGCGTCACCACGTCCTTCCGGGCCGAGACCATCAACAGCTCCTACGTCCCGCTGGTCGGGGACTTCGACGGCAACGGCATCGACGACGTCTTCTGGTACGGCGCCGGCAACCGCCCCGACTCGATCTGGTTCTTCCAGCCCGACGGCAGCCACGAGATCGTGAACCTCAACGTCTGGGGGCACTACCGCCCCTTCGCCCTCGACGCCGATGGCAACGGGCAGGACGACGTCTTCTGGTACGCCCCGGGAACGGCGGCCGACAGCCTGTGGCTGTTCGGCGTGGACGCCAACGTCACCAAGCGCTCGGTGACGGTCAACGGCAGCTACGACCCGCACGTCGGGCAGTTCCAGGAGGTCGCCTCGGACCACCCGCAGGACCAGATCGTGTGGCACGACCCCTCGGGCCCCGACTCCCTCTGGTCCTTCACCCCGTCGGCGGGCCACACGTCGCACTCGCTGCCCAACATCGACGGCCTCGCCAGCCCGATCGTGGGCCACTTCCTCTCCGGCTTCCAGGACTCGATCTTCTGGTACACGCCCGGCAGCACGAACGAGTACGTCATGAACTTCGACCCCGAGACCGGCCCGTTCATGGTCTCGGGCCCGTCGGTCGACGGCCTCTACACCCCCGTGGTCGGCGACTTCAACGGCAACGGGTTCGAGGACATCGCCTGGACGAGTGGCGGCCGGCTCGACATCTGGCAGCTCGGCAACCTCGGGACGGTCCGCACCCAGACGTGGATCAGCACCCCCTACGACGCCACGGTGCCGGCCGTCGCCCGCGTCCCGGACGAGCCGTGAGCCGATAGGGGTTTCGACGCCTCGGTCTCAGAGGGCGAGCGCCCAGGCCACCCGGCCGCGGTGCCACGCGGCGTCACCCCACGTGCGGGCCAGGACCTCGGCCCGCTTCAGATAGAGGTGCAGGTCGTACTCGGTCGTGTAGCCGATGGCGCCGTGGCACTGCAGGGCCTTGCGAGCCGCCAGCCGGGCGGCATCCGATGCCAGGGCCTTGGCCATCGACACGTCGCGGTGCGTCGTCACCGCACCGGTGGCCAGCGACCAGGCCGCCCGGTGCACGGCCGGGGCGGCGAACTCGAGCTGGAGGGCGGCGTCGGCCAAGTGGTGCTTGACCGCCTGGAACGAGCCGATCGGCACCCCGAACTGCGTGCGCTCCCCCACGTAGCCGACGGTGAGGTCGATCATCCGCCGGGCCAGTCCGATCAGCTGGGCGGCGGTGCCGAGGGCCCCCCGATCGAAGGCCAGGGCGGCATCGGCATCGGTGCCGAGCCGGTCGCCGGCTCGCCACGCCTCCAACAGGACGGTGCGGCGGCCGGCGTCGATCACGTCGGCCAGGGCCCGGACCTCGCCCTTCGCCACCCCGCTGGCGACCCGACGGGCGACGAAGGTCTCGGTGGCCGGGTCGAGGTCGAGGCTGATCAGCAGCGTGATGGCATCGCCCCACGGGACGAGGCGGGTCCCGAGCGGCAGCACGCCCGCCGGGCGGGACCCGTCGAGCAGCGACGGCAGCAGGCCGTCGGGGTCGCCCACCGCCGCCAGCAACGGCGCGGCCACCGCGGCCGTCTCGACGAACGGGTGGGGCAGGGCGGCATACCCGGTCTCCTCGGCCACCAGCACCCAGTCGACCTCGGTCATCCCCAGGCCACCGTGCTCCTCGGGGACGGCCACGCCGAGCACGCCCATGGCGGCCAGGGCCGACCAGACGCGGCCGACCCGCTCGGCGTCGGCCCGCGCCCCCTCGCCCTTGCGGGCGCCGTGGGCGTCGGTGCCGTCGGGCCAGGCGGCCCGCACGACCTCGGGCGGGCACTCCTTGGCCAGCAGGTCGCGGACGGCGTCGCGCAGGGCGAGCTGGTCGTCGGTGGGGGCGAAGCGCATCGGGCGGCCTACTTCCGGGGCAGGCCGAGGACCCGCTCGGCCGCGATGTTGCGCTGGATCTCGTTGGTGCCGGCGTAGATCGGGCCCGAGAGGGCGAACTGCCAGCCCTTCGACCACGGTCCGTCGAGCTCGGCGTCGGGGCCGAGGATGTCCATGGCGGTCTCGTGGAGGGCGACGTCGAGCTCGGACCACCACAGCTTGACGAAGCTGGACCGGGCGCCGGACGGGCGGCCCTCGGCGTCGGCGGTGACGGTCTGGAGGGTCTGGAGGCGGTAGGCCTCGGCCGCCATCCACGCCTGCACCACCCGGTCCCGCAGCGCCGGGTCGCGCCGGCCCCGCTCCCGGTAGAGGTCGACGAGGCGGTCGGCGGTGGCGGTGAAGCGGCCGGGCGAGCGGAGGGTCAGGCCCCGCTCCGACGAGGTGGTGGCCATGGCGACCGACCAGCCGGCACCGACGTCGCCCAGCACGGGCCCGCCGGGCAGGGCGTCGTCGGGCACGAAGGCGCCGTCGAAGAAGACCTCGGCGAAGCCCTCGTCGCCGTCGAGCCGGCCGAACCCCCGCACGGTGATGCCGTCGAGCTCGAGCGGGACGAGCAGGTAGGTGAGGCCCGCGTGCCGCTCGCTCTCGGGATCGGTGCGGAACAGGCCGAACAGGTGGGTGCAGAACGCGCCCCGCGTGGTCCAGGTCTTCTGGCCGTCGAGCACCCAGCCGCCCCGCTCGTCGTCGCGCCGGGCCCGGCAGGCCAGCGACGCCAGGTCGCTACCGGCGTTGGGTTCGCTCCACCCCTGGCACCAGAGGTCGTCGCCCCGGGCCATGCGGCCGAGGATGTGCTCTCGTTGCGCCTCGTTCCCGTACTCGAACACCGTGGGGGCGAGGAGGAAGATGCCGTTCTGGGTGATCCGGGGCGGGGCGCCAGCCCGGTAGTACTCCTCCTCGAAGATCAACCACTCCCAGCGGCTGGCGGCCCGGCCCCCGTGCGCCGTGGGCCACGACACGACGGCCCAGCCGCCGTCGAACAGGGTCTGCTCCCAGTCGAGGTGCTGGGCGTAGCCCTCCTCGGTGTCACCGGAGAGGATCCGGCGATCGTGGCGATCGCGCCAGGCGGCCAGCTCGGTCTCCAGCCAGGCCCGGGCCTCGGCCCGGAACGCCTCTTCCTCGTCCGACCACGTCAGGTCCACCCCCCGACGGTATCTGACGACCCGTCAGATATCCGAAGCGAGACGGGCCAGGGTGGTGCGGGCGTCGGCGACCATGGTGGCGATGATCTCGGCCACCGGCGGCAGGCTGTCGATCAGCCCCGTGACCTGCCCGGTGGGGAGGACGCCGACGTCGGGGTCGCCGTCGACCAGGGCCGCCTTGATCAGCATGGGGGCGTTGGCCGCCATCGCCAGCTGGGCCAGGGTGAGGTCCTGGCTCTTGCGCATGGCCAGACCCTCGGTGGCCAGGTCCTTCACGCTCGTGCCGGAGAGCTTGCGGAAGGCCAGGGCGTTGCCCACGGCCCGGGGCAGACGGGTCACGGCGCTGGAACGGATGAGACGGTCGACCAGCTCGGTGCGGATCACCCGCTGGGGAGCGCCGTCGAGGGCCTCGGTGACGACGGTGTCGGTGACCTTGGCGGCCAGGTAGCGCTGCTTGACCTCGTCGGGCACCCGGCTCTCGGCGCTGAGCAGGAAGCGGGTGCCCATGGCCACGCCGTCGGCCCCGTAGGCCAGCGCGGCCACCAGCCCGCGCCCGTCGTGGAAGCCGCCGGCGGCGAGCACCGGGATGTCGGCCCCGACGGCGTCGACCACGTCGGGCAGCAGCAGCGTGGTGGGCACGGGCCCGGTGTGGCCGCCGCCCTCGCCACCCTGGGCGATCACGGCGTCTACCCCCCACCCGAGCATCTTCTCGGCGTGGCGCCGGGCGCCGACCGTCGGCATGACGAGGATCCCGCCCTCGTGGAGACGGTCGATGGTGGCCTTCGAGGGCGCCCCGGCGAAGGAGGCCAGACGCACGCCCTCGGCGGCGAGCAGGTCGACCCGGGCGTCGAGGTCGGGTTGGTCGGGCCGGAGGTTGACGCCGAAGGGGGCGTCGGTGGCCGCCTTGACGGCGGCGACGGCCCGCTCGAGCTGGGCCATGTCCATGGTGACGGCGGCGAGGATGCCGAACCCGCCGGCGGCGCTGGTGGCCGCCGTGAGGTTGGCCCCCGAGACCCAGCCCATGCCGGTCTGGACGATGGGGTACCGGCAGCCCAGGAGGGTGCAGGCCCGGGTGGCGAGGGCGTCGGCCATGGCCGCCGACCCTAGGTCCGGATCTGACGGATCGTCAGATCCCGGAGGACCACGAGGTGCCTGGCACCTCGTGGTCCTGGTCGCCTCAGCGCCAGGAGAACCCGAAGATGACGTCGTCGTCGGCGGTGCGGACGCCGCCTGCCGCCTCGTACAGGTGGGCGGCGGCCGGGTTCGACGCGTTGGTGATCACGAAGCCCTGGGTGATGCCCTGGGTTCGGGCGTGGTCGCCCACCGCGTCGAGCAGGGCCTGGCCCACGCCCTGGTTGCGGTAGCGCTCGGACACGCCGATCTCGTAGATGCACATGTGCCGCAGGGCGGTGTGCCGGCGGAACAGCTCGTTGGTGTAGACGAACCCGACCGGATCCTCGGCGGCGAAGGCCACGAAGGTGGCGGTCCGGTCGTCGGCCAGGAAGGCGATCGTCTCGGCCTCGGTCAACGGGTGGAGCGCCTCGCGCTCGTCCACGGTGCCGAAGGCGGCGTTGTGCGTGGCCAGGTACGACAGCACGGCGTCGTCGCCCGGCCGGAGCCGCCGGATCGTGATCGGGGGAGGGATGTCGGCCTGGGCGGTGACCCGGTCGCGCTTGCGCGTGGTGATTCCCACCTCCGTCCATCGACCGGAGGATGGGAACCTTTAGGCCGGGTCGGGGACCTCGCGGAAGCGGGTTCCGTCCCGGTCGATGAGGGTGTCGAGGAGCTCGAGCTCGTCGGGCGTGGGGAGACGGGTCTCTCCCAGGTCGTCGGGGACGGCCAGCGCGAAGCCGGTGGCCTCCTGGACCTCGTCC
>DASYLG010000560.1:0-9903 GCA_036009685.1 Iamia sp.
CCCGACACCTTCGAGGCCCTCCAGGGGCGGCCCGGCCTCACCCCCGTGCTCACCGGTGGCGTGCGCGAGACCCGCACCGGCAGCCTGGTCGGCCCCCTGGCCTGCCGGGCCGCCACCCAGCTGGCGCTGCGGGTGCTGATCGCCTCGGCCGCCGCCGTCGACATCGACCTGGGCGCCACCGAGGCCGCCCTCGACGAGGCCGAGGTCAAGCGGGCGCTGGCCTCGGCAGCGGAGGAGGTCGTCGTCGCCGTCGACTCGTCCAAGCTGGCCAGCCGGGCCCTCGCCGTCGGCCTGGACTGGGACCGCATCGACGTCCTCGTCACCGAGCTCGACCCCGCCGACGACCGCCTCGCCCCCTACCGCCCCCTCACCCGGGTGCTCTGACCAGCTCGCCCATCTGCTCGACGGTGGGGATCGGGAGCAGCGGGAGGCCCAGCAGGACGTGGGCGTCGGCCATGGTGACGACGTAGGCCTGGTGCAGCAGCGCCGCGGCCCGATCCGGCGCGATGCGCGACAGAGCCGTCTTCACCCGGCCGTTGGCCGCCGCCTCGGCGTCCCACCAGCTGCGGTCGAGACCGGTCTCGTCCAGGGCGGCGAGGACGGCGCCGGCCCGGGCGGCCCGGGCGTCGTGGCCGGCGGCGAGGTCCTCGGCGCTGTCGTACGGCGTCCGGCCGATCTGGACGATCGTCCCCTCGAGTCCGTCGGCCTGGTGGTGAGCGGCGTCGTGGAAGCGCAGGTCGAGCAGGCGACGCCGCACCGCCGTGGTCTGCTCGTAGAGGACGTCGGTGACGGCCCGGAAGGTCACCGCCTCGCCCAGCAGCGGCCACTTGGCCTTCAGGTGGGGCTCGACCGGGGGCGTCGGAACGGCGTTGACGACGATCAGCTGGCGGGTCTCGGGCGAGGTCTCCGGCCACTGGTCGCCCATGTTGTCGTACACCCCGCCGTCGATGAGCAGGAGCGATCGCAACGCCGGGTCGGTGGGCTGCAGGTCCAGACGGGACACGGGGATGCGCACGGGGCAGAACGGACCGGGCAGGGCGGCCGACGCCTGCACCGCGGTGGCCAGCCCGAGGTCGCCGGGACGGCCCCGACCCATCCGGGACGAGGTCACGAAGCGGCCCGAGAAGAACACCAGGTCGTGGGTCTGGAGGTCGGTGGAGCCGATGACGTGGTCGACGGTCGCGTGCAGCTCGGCCAGGCGCGTGCGCCGGCCGAACAGCGTCCGCTCGAAGGCCCGGCGGGCCACCCAGCTGCGTTGTTGGGCCAGCCACCCGTCGGCGACCAGGACCCCGGCCCACGCCAGCCACCCCCAGGCCGCGCCGTGCCGCCAGGTCAGGAGGGCGGCGACGATCGGGACGAGGACGACGAGAGCGCAGTAGGCCCACGTCTCGGGGCCGGCCCAGAGGGTGCCCCGGCACGCGACCTGGTGGGCCAGGGTGCGGGCGTGGCCGCGCACCTCGTCGGGCGCCGCCGTGGCCAGGTCGCAGTGCAGCCCGAGGTAGCCGTTGGTCAGCGAGCCGCCCGAGATCGAGCTGATCGATCCCAGTCGTGGCCCCTGCCCGGCGTCGACCAGGTAGAGCAGCGCGCCCAGCCCGAACAGCGTCGCCCGATGTCCTCCCCCCGACAGGGCCACCGCCAGCGGCCGCTCCGACTCGTCACCCTCCACCGCCGCATGCTGCCCGTTCTCGGCACGGAAAAGCCGGATATCCCGGCTCTTCCGTGCCGAGAACGACTCAGCCGGGGCCGGAGAAGGCGATGCCGAGGCCCGCCTGCTTGCCCACCGCCGGGGCGCTGTCTTCGGCGTAGCGGGCCAACTCGGCCCGGCCCACGACGTGCCAGTGGACCTCGTCGGGCCCGTCGGCCAGGCGGAGGGTGCGCTGGCCGGCGTACATGCGGGCCAGCGGGGTCCACTGCGACACGCCGGTGGCACCGTGGATCTGGATGGCCTCGTCGATGATCTCGCACACCCGGACCGGCACCATGGCCTTGACCGCGCTGACCCAGACCCGGGCCTCGGCGTTGCCCAGGGTGTCCATGGCCTTGGCCGCCCGCAGCACCATCAGCCGCATCGACTCGATCTCGATGCGGGCCTTGGCGATGACCTCGACGTTCTTGCCCAGCCGGGCGATGGGCTTGCCGAACGCCTCGCGGTTGAGGCCCCGGCGCACCATCAGCTCGAGGGCCCGCTCGGCCGCCCCGATCGAGCGCATGCAGTGGTGGATGCGGCCCGGCCCCAGGCGGACCTGGGAGATCTCGAAGCCCCGGCCCTCGCCCAGCAGCATGTTGCTCGCCGGCACCCGGACGTCGGTGAACCGCAGGTGCATGTGGCCGTGGGGGGCGTCGTCCTCGCCGAAGACGTGCATGGCGCCGAGGATCTCGACGCCGGGTGTGTCCATGGGGACGAGGATCTGCGACTGGCGCCGGTGGGGCGGCCCGTCGGGGCTCGTCTGCACCATGACGATCATGATCTTGCAGCGGGGGTCGCCGGCGCCGGAGATGTAGTACTTCTCACCGTTGATCAGCCACTCGTCGCCGTCGAGCACGGCGGTGCAGGCGATGTTCTTGGCGTCGGAGCTGGCCACGTCGGGCTCGGTCATGGCGAAGGCGGAGCGGATCTCGCCGTTCAGCAGCGGCTTCAGCCACTGCTCCTTCTGCTCGGGCGTGCCCACCCGCTCGAGCACCTCCATGTTCCCGGTGTCGGGGGCGGAGCAGTTGAGGCACTCCGAGGCGAGCGGGTTCTTGCCCAGCTCGTTGGCGATGTAGGCGTAGTCGAGGTTCGACAGCCCCTCGCCGGTCTCGGCGTCGGGGAGGAAGAAGTTCCACAGCCCGTTGGCCTTGGCCTTGGCCTTCACCGCCTCGAGCAGCTCCAGCTGGCCGTCGCCGTAGCCCCAGTGGTCGGCCCGGCCCTCGCCGAGGCGGAAGAACTCCTCGGTGATGGGGTCGACCTCGTTGGCGATGAACTCCCTCACCCGCTCGAACAGGGGGACGGCGTGCTCCGACATCGCCAGGTTCATGGCATCGTCGGTGGGCAGGCCGGAGTGCATACCAGGAGCGGGCATGGCTCGACCTTACGGCGAGGCGAACCGGGCTGGTAGACCGCTCGGGTGGGTCGTGCGATGGTGGTCGTCCTCGACAACTACGACTCGTTCACCTACAACCTCGTCCACCTGCTGGCCGGCGGCGACGTCGAGGTCCGGGTCGTGCGAAACGATCGCATCGCCGTCGCCGACCTGGTCGCCCTGAGGCCGGCGGGGCTGGTGATCTCGCCCGGACCGTGCACGCCGCACGAGGCCGGCATCGCCGTCGACGCCGTGCTCGCCCTGCACGACCGGGTGCCGATCCTCGGCGTCTGCCTCGGCCACCAGTGCATCGCCGCCGCCCTCGGCGCCGAGATCGTGCGGGCGCCCTACCCCGAGCACGGGAAGGTCTGGCCCGTCCACCACGACGGCTCGACCCTGCTCGCCGACCTGCCGTCGCCCTTCCTGGCCACCCGCTACCACTCGCTGGTGGTCGACCGGGAGACGCTGCCACCGGAGCTCCGGGTCACGGCGACCTGCACCGACGGCACCGTCATGGCCGTCGAACACGACGAGGCGCCCACCTTCGGGCTCCAGTTCCACCCCGAGTCCATCTGCACGCCCGACGGCGCAGCCATCGTCGACCGCTTCCTGGAGCGCTGCCGATGACGTCCGACCAGGGGGCCTGGACCTCTCCCCCGCTCGACGCCGGGCGCCGGGCCGCCATCCGGGCCGAGCTCGGCCTGGGGGACATCGCCCCCGTCGTCGAGCCGACGACCGTCGACTGGGACCCGGCGCGCTGGCTGGCCGGTCTGGCCGAGGGCGAGGTCGCCAGCCTGCTCGAGAGCTCGGCCGGCCCCGACGACGTGGCCCGCTGGTCGATCTTCGGCTCGGCCCCGCGGCTCGTGCTCACCGCCCTCCCGGAGGGGACCACGCAGGTCGATGCAGCCGACGGCCGCGCCCCGGTCGCCGCCCACCTCGTCGACGTGGCCGATGCCCTGCGCGATCCGGGCTGCGCCGGATCCTCGCCGGTGCCGTTCGTGGGCGGGCTGATCGGCTACCTCGCCTACGACGCCGGGCGGTGGTTCGAGGTGCTCCCCGCCACCGTCGACCACGACATCGGCACGCCGCTGGCCGCCTTCGCCTACTACGAGGCCGCCCTCGTCCACGACGGGCTCGAGGATCGCACCTACCTGGTGCGCACCCACCCCGACGTCGACGCCGGGCCGTGGCTGGAGGACCTGACGACCCGCCCACCGACCGACGCCGTGACCACCGTCGGGCGGGACGCCGTCGAGTGGAACCTGACCCGGGACGAGTACATCGCCCTGGTCGGCCGGGCCCGCGACTACGTGTTCGCCGGCGACGTCTTCGAGGTCTGCCTCTCCCGCCGCTTCACGCTGCCGCTGGCGGGCCCGCCCGCCCCCGTGTACGCCGCCCTCCGGCACCGGTCGCCGTCACCGTTCGCGGCCTACTGCGGCTTCGCCGACCACACCGTGCTGTCCTCGTCCCCCGAGCGCTTCTTGTCCTACGACGGCGCCCGCCTCGAGACCCGGCCGATCAAGGGCACGAGCCGGCGTCACGACGACCCCACCGCCAACGCCGAGGTCGTGGCCGAGATGCGGGCCGACCGCAAGCAGATGGCCGAGCACCTGATGATCGTCGACCTCTCCCGCAGCGACCTCGGCCGGGTCTGCGCGCCGGGCACGGTCGGCGTCCCCCACCTGGCCCGGGCCGAGACCTACTCCCACGTCAACCACCTGGTGAGCGTGATCGAGGGCCGCCCGCCCGCCGGCATCGGCGTTCGCCAGCTGCTGAGCGCCACCTTCCCCGGGGGGTCGATCACCGGTGCGCCCAAGGTGCGGTCGATGGAGGTCATCGACGAGCTCGAGCCCGTCGCCCGGGGCGCCTACACCGGGTCGGTGGGCTACCTCTCGGTCGACGGCCGGGTCGACCTGAACATCGCCATCCGCACCCTCGTGGCCGCCGACGGCCGCCTCCACGGCCAGGTCGGGGGGGCCGTGGTAGCCGACTCCGACCCCGCCGCCGAGTGGCAGGAGACCGAGGACAAGGCCCAGGGCATGCTCGCCGCCCTGGACGCCGTCGACCCCACCTGAGAAGGATGGGACCGTGAGCCCGCCGGAGGACATCAGGCTCTCGTTCGACGAAGCGGTCGAGATCTACGACCGCGTCCGGCCCGCCTATCCCCCGGAGCTGTTCGTCGAGCTCTTCTCGATGCTGCCGGCCGATCCGGAGATCGTCGAGGTCGGTCCCGGGACCGGCCAGGCGACGAAGGACCTCGTCGCCCGAGGGGCCTCGGTCCACGCCGTCGAGATCGGCCCGGCGATGGCCGCCCGGCTGCGCGCCAACCTGCCGACGGACCGGCTGCGCGTCACGGTCGGCGACTTCGAGGTGGTGCGCATCGCTCCGGGCACCGCCGATGCGGTCTTCTCGGCCACCGCCTACCACTGGATCTCGCGAGCGGCGCAGACCGACCGCCCGGCGACGATCCTCCGCCCGGGCGGCACCGTGGCGATCGTCGAGCTGATCCAGGTGGATGCGCCCGACGACGCCGGCTTCTTCGCCGCCAGCCAGACGATCTACGAGCGGTACGGGCAGGGCCACACCGGGCCTCCGGCCCCACATCGCGAGGAGGCCGACGCCTCGTTCCGCCCGGTGCTGGAGGCGGATGACCGCTTCGCCGGCGTCGCGGTGCGCCGCTACGACTGGGACCAGACGTACTCCGCCGCGGACTACCGGCAGCTGATGCTGTCCTACTCGGGCACGCAGATGATGGACGAGGCCGACCGGCTCGGCCTGCTCGACGCCATCGAGACCTTCATCGGCACCGACTTCGGCGGGCGGGTGACCCGGCCGCTCGTCGTGACGCTCACGACCGCCACCCTCGGGTGAACGGGGTCAGGCGCCCGAGTCGTGGGGGATCTCGCGCAGCGCGATCTCGTGGCTGTTCTGGAGGTAGCTCTGGTGCGAGACCGGCGTCAGCACGGCCTCGTGGTGGAACGACCGCAGCGTGTTGGAGCCGCAGCTCGACAGCGTGGAGCGGAGCTTGGCCAGGGTGAGCGGGACCGAGTCGTACACGCTTCCGGCGTAGGGGACGTAGCCGTCGACGCCCTCCTCGAACACGAGCTCGTCGTTGCCGGCCTGGCCGTAGCGGGACCAGTTGCGGGCCCGCTGCGAGCCCTCGCCCCAGTACTCCTTGAAGAGCTGGCCGTTGACCCGGCGCAGCGGCGACGGGCTCTCGTCGAAGCGGGCGAAGTAACGGCCCAGCATCATGAAGTCGGCGCCCAGGGCGAAGGCGACGGCCATGTGGTAGTCGTTCAGGACGCCGCCGTCGCAGCAGATCGGGACGTACTCGCCGGTCTCGGCGGCGTAGGCGTCCCGGGCGGCGACCACGTCGATGAGCGCCGAGGCCTGGCCCCGGCCGATGCCCTTCTGGTCCCGGGTGATGCAGATCGACCCGCCGCCGATGCCGACCTTGACGAAGGCGGCCCCGGCCTCGGCCAGGTGGCGGAAGGCCCGCCCGTCGACGATGTTGCCGGCGCCGATGGGCGTGCCCGGGGCGACCTCCTTGGCGTAGGCCAGCACCTTGGCCTGCCAGACCGAGTACCCGTCGGAGGAGTCGATGCAGAGCACGTCGGCGCCCTCGCGCACCAGGGTGGGGATGCGCTCCTCGTAGTCGTGGGTGTTGACGCCGGCGCCGACCCGGAAGCGCTTCTCGGCGTCGATCGACTCGTTGTGGAAGGTCTTGTGGAGCTCGTAGTCGCGCCGGGTGACGATCGACTCGAGGCTGCCGTCGGGCCGCACGATCGGGAGCACGTCGAGGTGGTGGTCCCAGATCATGGTGTTGGCGTCCGACAGCGAGACGGTCGGGTCGGCGGTGACCAGGGCGCTGGTGTGGCGCATCCGCGACTCGACGGTGTCGTCCATCGGGTGGCGCTTGGGGTGGAAGTCCGAGGTGGAGATCAGCCCGAGGAACTGGCCGTGCGAGCTGCCGTCGTCGGTCACGGCGGCGACGTCGCGCTCGGCCGTGCTCAGCAGCTCGGCCACCTCGCCGAGGGTGGCGGACACCTTGACGTTGATCTCGCTGTAGCGGAACCCGGCCTTGTGCCGCTTGACGCTCTTCACCATCTCGGCCTGGGCCTCGATGGTCTGGTTGTGGTGGATGAACCCGAGGCCGCCGGTCTGGGCGATGGCGATGGCCATCCGGGGCGAGGAGATCGCCTGCATGATGGCGCTGGTCAGCGGGACGGCGACCCGCAGGCTGCTCTCCTCGCCGACGCGGTGGCGCACGATCGACGTGGACAGGTCGACGTTGCCGGGCACGCAGTCCTCGGTGGTGAGGTTGGGCAGCAGCAGGTACTCGTTGAGCGTCCGCGACGTCTCCTCGAGGATCTTCACGGGCACTCTCCTGGCGGTGGCCGAGCACGGACGCCCGTCGGCGGCCGGCGCCCTTGACCCTACTGGCCCGGCCGCCACACCAGCACGGACGGGGACCCCGCTCGACCGGGCCCGGTCGCCGTCCTCAGCGGACACAGGGGCCGACGGTGAGGGTGCCGGCCTCGGTGTCGAGGGTGGCGGTGGCGCCGAGGGCCAGGGCCACCTGATCGGGGCCGCCGTCGGCGCCGACCCCACCGTGTCCCGCGGGCAGCCCGCCGAGCACCGGCACCCCCAGGTCACCGAGCCGGTCGCGGAGCACGTCGCGCAGGTCCCAGCCCCGGTCCTCGTAGTCATCGAACCCGGTGAACAGGCCGAGGGCCACGCCGGCGATCCCGTCGAGCGACCCGGCCCGCCGCAGGTGGGTCAGCTGGCGGTCGACCTGCCCGAGGCCGATCTGGCGGACGTCCTCCAGGAACACGATGGCGCCCCGCAGGTCGGGCAGGCCGGCCCCGATGGCGCCGGCCACCTCGCGGAGGTTGCCCCCCAGCAGCGGGCCGGTGGCCCGGCCCGGCACCCCGATCGCCGCCGTGTAGGCGTCGGGGTCACGGGCGACCACGAGCGGGCCGGGCTCCATCAGCAGGTGACGCACCGACGCGGTGGCGCGGGCGCCGGCCAGGCCGCCGTGGATCGAGGCCAGGCGGGCGTGCTCCCACAGGACGAGGTGCAGGTTGGTGATGTCGCTGAAACCCACCAGCGGCTTGGGGTCGGCCCGCACGGCGTCGAGGTCGAGCCGGTCGGCGATGCGGTAGGCGCCGGCGCCACCCCGGGTGGTGATGACGGCCCGCACCCCGGGGTCGCGGAAGGCGTCGTCGAGGTCGGCGATGCGGTCCTCCTCACGACCGGCCTGGTATCCCCAGCGATCGAGGGCGTGCTCCCCCACCTCGGGCACCAGCCCCCAGCCCTCGAGGAGGGCCACCTGCTCGTCGACGCCGCCCTGGTCGGGCCAGCTGGCCGGTGACACCAGCCGCACCCGATCGCCGACCGTCACCCGTGGCGCCCGCACCGCCTCGTCCCCGCCCTCGGCGCGCCCACCCATCGCCCCGATCCTCCCATCCCGACGAGATCGTGGGCACCTGACACTGACGTCAGGTTCCGGGCTACGGTCCGTCGCCGATGGCGCACCCCCTCGACCCGCTGGCGCCCGCCGAGGTCACCGCCGCCGTGGCCGCGGTGCGGGCCGGCGGCCGGCTGCCGGCGGACGCCTGGTTCTCCACGGTCGTCGTCGACGAGTGGGGCACCGGGAGCGGCCGCCACGCCCGTCTCCTGATCGTCCCCGGCCCGGAGGCCGGCCTGGTGGAGGCGGTGGTCGACCTGGCCGGGCCGGCGGTCGTCGACTGGGTCGTCCACGACGGCGTGCGCCCGGCCCTCGGGTTCGGCGAGTCGTTCGCGGTGATCCTCGCCCTCCACGCCCACGAGGGGTTCGTGGCCGCCCTCGCCGCCCGGGGCATCACCGATCTGGACAAGGTGCAGATCGATCCCTGGCCCACTGGCAGCTTCGGCGCCCCGGCCGAGGAGGGCCGGCGGGTGGCCCGCTGCCTCTGCTTCTACCGCGAGGAGCCGGGCGACAACGGCTACGCCCGTCCCATCGAGGGGCTCCAGGCGCTCGTCGACATGGCCCGCGGCGAGGTGCTGGCGATCATGGACGACGACCAGGGTGTCGTGCCCCTCCCGCCGGAGCGGGGCAGCTACCTCCCCGAGGACCACCCGCCCCGCACCGACCTGAAGCCCCTGGAGATCAGCCAACCCGAGGGCGTGAGCTTCGCCCTCGACGGCCACCAGCTGCGGTGGCAGGGCTGGTCGCTCCACGTGAGCCTGGATCCGCTGGAGGGCATCGTCCTGCGCGACGTCGGCTACGACGACGGCGGCGGCGTGCGCTCGATCCTCCGGCGCGCCGCGGTGAGCGAGATGGTGGTGCCCTACGGCGACCCCGGCCCCGACCACGGCTGGAAGAACGCCTTCGACGTCGGCGAGTGGGGCCTCGGCCGACTGGCCAACTCGCTGGCCCTGGGCTGCGACTGCCTGGGCGAGATCCGCTACCTCGACGCCGTCCTCGCCGACGAGCAGGGCGTGCCCCAGACGATGGCCAACGCCATCTGCCTCCACGAGGAGGACGTCGGGATCCTCTGGAAGCACCAGGACCTCTTCACCGGGCGGACCGAGGTGCGGCGCTCGCGCCGGATGGTGGTCTCGTCGATCGCCACGGTCGGCAACTACGAGTACGGCTTCTCCTGGTACCTCTACCAGGACGGCACCCTTGAGCTGGAGGTGAAGCTCACCGGCATCCTCTCCACCAAGGCCCTGGCCGCGGTGGTCAGCGAGGCCCACGCCCCGCCCGTCGCTCCCGGTCTCGCCGCGCCGGTCCACCAGCACCTCTTCTGCGCCCGTCTCGACGTGGCCGTCGACGGGCCGGTGAACGAGGTGCACGAGG
>DASYLG010000561.1:0-2175 GCA_036009685.1 Iamia sp.
ACCCGAGCCCCGGGCGGGCCAGTCGCCGAGGAGCGCGGCCACGTCGGCGGCTGATGGAGTGCTCATAACCAGTCCAATACTGCATGATTGGACCGTGACTGAACAGTCCCATTGTGGAAAGGTGCACCGTATGACGACGACACCGACGACCACGATCCTGTCCGAGAGCGAGGCCGACGCCTTCGTGGCGGAGTGGATGGAGGCCTGGAACAGCCACGACCTCGACCGGATCCTCGAGCACTACGCCGAGGACGTCGACTACTTTTCGCCGTTCATCGCCCAGATGGCCGAACCCCACAGCCCCGGGGCCGACGGGCACCTCGACGGCAAGGCCGCGGTGCGGGCGTACTTCGGCGCCGCGCTGGAGAAGAACGCCGACCTGCACTTCGAGTCGCCGATTCACGTCGCGGTGGGGGCGGGCAGCGTCTGCTTCGTCTACACCAGCATCAAGAACCTGACCGCGGTCGAGACGCTGGTCTTCGCCCCCGGCTCCCGGATCGTGGCCCGGGCCCACTGCCATTACCGCAGTCCGGCCGGCTGACGGCTCGGGGGGTATCGTGCAGGCCGGATGGAACCTTCCGGCATGGACCCAGAAGCGGCTGACGACTCCGTCGACAGCGCGCTCTTCCGCACGATCCTCGGGCACTTCGCCACCGGCGTGACGGTCGTGACGGGCCACGGTGTCGACGGCCCGTCGGGCATGGCGGCGAACTCGTTCACGTCGGTGTCGCTCGACCCGCCGTTGGTGCTGGTGTGCATGGCCCACTCGTCGTCCACCTGGCCGGCGATCCGCGACAGCGGGCACTTCGCCGTCAACATCCTGGGCGGACACCAGGAGGAGACCTGCCGCCGCTTCGGGGCCAAGACCGGCGACCGGTTCGAGGGGGTCGGATGGGGGCCGGGCAAGACGGGCTCGCCCGTCCTCCACGAGGCGATCGCCTACGTCGACTGCGTCATCGCCGCCGAGCACGAGGCCGGTGACCACGTGATCGTCGTCGGCCGGGTCGTCGACATGGGGCAACCGGCCGAGGGTGGGCCCCTGCTCTTCTGGCGCGGGGGCTACGCCCAGCTCGGCCAGTAGAGACCGCGGCGGCCGCAGCCCATGGACGTCGGGGCCACCACGGCGCTCGTTGCCCGGATCACGCTGGCGGCCGCGTTCGGCCTGTCAGCAACGCTGAAGCTTGGTCACCGGGCGGCCTTCGCCAAAGGGCTGGAACAGTTCGGCGTCCCCGCCAGCGGTGTGCTCGCCTCCGTCCTGCCGCCGGTCGAGGCCGGCCTGGCGCTGCTGCTGGTGACCGTGCGGAATCAGCCGTGGCCGGCATTACTGGCCATCGCCGTGCTGGCGCTGTTCACCGGCGCGGTCGTGGCCAACCTGGTCGGTGACCGTCCGGCGCCCTGCCCCTGCTTCGGTCCCCCCGGCGCCGGGGCCCGGCCGGTGTCGGCTGCCACCGTGGCCCGCAACGGCTACCTCGTCGCCCTCGCCGTCCTCGGGACCGGCTCCACCGCCGGCGCCTCGCCCGGCGCCACGGTCGCTCTGGCCGCCGCGGCCGTCACAGCCACGTTCGGGGCCCTCCGCCGCTTCGGCTGAGTAGCCTGGGCCCCATGCCGCAGATCCAGGAGTCCGACACGATCGTGGGTGTGGTCGTGGTCACGCCCGATGTCCATGGGGACAACCGGGGGCGGTTCGTCGAGACGTTTCGCAAGGAGTGGGTGCCGGGGGCGGCGGAGATGGTCCAGGCCAACCGGGCCGACCGGAAGCAGGGGGCACTGGTCGGGCTCCACTACCACCTGCACCAGGCCGACTACTGGTACGTCCCGTTCGGGCGGGCCATGGTCGTGCTCCACGACCTGCGGGCGGCGTCGCCGACCGACGGGGCCACCCTCGTCCTCGAGATCGGCGAGCACGACCACCGGAGCGTGTACATCCCGCCCGGCGTGGCCCACGGTTTCTACGCCATGACCGACATGACGATCACCTACCTGGTCGACCACTACTACAACCCCGACGACGAGCTCGGCGTCGCCTGGGACGACCCGGACCTCGGCGTCACCTGGCCGACGACCACCCCGGAGCTGTCGGGGCGGGACGGGTCGAACCCCAAACGGGCCGAGATCGACCCGAATCTGCGGCCGGCCTAGCGGCGCTGGGACCGGCGGGCGTGGAGCTGGCAGCCC
>DASYLG010000562.1:0-4476 GCA_036009685.1 Iamia sp.
GTGGTCGGCCCGCCGCCGCTGGGTGGGTAGCCGAACAGGCCGCCCTGGAAGGTCTCGGGCGTGAGGTTGGGCCCGGCCATGTGGATGCCCAGCATCAGGAGCTGGACGTTGGGCCAGATCACGCCGCTGGTGAGCCTCGCCTCCGGCTCCTCGCCGTAGTACCACTCGTACAGACGCCACTGGTCCTGCTGGGCGATGGGCTTGCGCCCGGCCAGGTTGGAGACACCGAAGGCATGGGTCCACTGGGTGGGGTCGTACTGGCGGCCCAGGGCGGTGGTGTCGGTGAGCACCGTGCCGGCGATGACCCACTCCGGGTAGTAGTCCTCGGCCGTGGCCGCCTGGGTCAGGTAGATCGGCATGATCGGGTCGCCGAGGAAGACGACCGTGGTGACGCCGGCGGCCTTCATGCGGGCGATGATCGACGCTGCTCGCTCGGGCAGGCGGGGGATGTCGAGGATGTAGGTCTCCTGCACGGCGGACTCGTAGCCCCGCAGCGCGCTCCGGCGGGCGACCTCCGCGGCCACGTCGGTGAAGACGGGCGGGTCCTGCTCGAAGTTGACCGTGCCGATGACCCGCTCCTGGTCCCGCAGGTCCGGACCGGCGTACTCGGCCGTCCGGCGGAAGAGGCGCTTGACGATGTAGTCGCCGAAGTTGATGAGGAACTGCTCCGGCGTCGGGAGGTTGCCCCACATGTAGGGGGCGTTCTCCTGGTACACCGAGTCGGGCACGGAGAGCCCGCACCCGATGCAGAGGATCTCCCGATCGGCCAGCTGGTCGGCGAAGGCGTTGGTCAGCGGCGGGCCCCCCAGCACGGCGAAGGGCTTGATCTCCTCGGCCACCTTGATGGCGTCGGCCGTCGCCGCCGCGTCGTCGTCGGCCCCGCCCGAGCCGACGAGGACCTGGACGTCGATGGTGCGCCCGTAGGTCTCGAACACGTCGGCCAGCATCTCGATGTAGCGCTCGCGGGTGCGCTCCTGGACGTCCTCGGGGTCGAGCAGGCCCGACAGGGCGGCCGTGATGTCACCGCCGGGAGCGGGCTGGTACACCACGATCTTGATGCTGTCGGCGGTGACCCCGAGGCTCGTCTCGCCCCCGTTGTCGCCCTCGAACACGGGCACGCACGGCGGGGCGTAGACGCTGGGCAGCGTGACCCGCCCGGTGACCCGATCGCAGCCGTCGCCCCACTCGATGTCCACCGCCTCGCCCGTCTCCTCGGCCTCGGCGAAGGTGACGGGCAGGTCCGGGTTGGCCGTCGGGTCGGACCCGTCGGCCGCGCCCTGGCCCGGGTCCCGCCCGGCGCGGGTGGTGTCCTCGTCGTCCGATCGACCCTTCACCGAGGCCAGCACGGCGACGAGGAGGAGGGCGACGACGACCACGGCGATGGGTCCGAAGCGGCGGACGACGCCCGGCCGGGACGGGCACGAGGTCACGGGCGTCGGGTCGGTCGGGATGGCCATCAGGATCCTCCTGGGGTCGGCGCCGCGCCACTGCGGGCAGCGGCGGTGCCGGAGCCGAGGTACGAGGCGATGACGTCCGGGTGGACGAGGACGTCGTCGGGCGGGCCCTCGGCGACGACCCGGCCCTGGTCGAGGGCGACCAGCCGGTCGGACACCGAGGTGATGAGGGGCATGTCGTGCTCGATGATGACCATCGAGGCGCCGAGGGCGTCGCGGATGCGCAGCAGGAGCGGCCCCAGGGCCTCGGCCTCGCGCTGGGCGATGCCCGACGAGGGCTCGTCGAGCAGCACCACGTCGGGCCGGTGGGCGAGCACGCAGGCCAGGTCGACGATGCGCCGCGAGCCGGTGGACAGCTCGCCGACGAACTTGCTGCGGAAGGCGCCCAGCCCGAGGAGGTCGACGAGCCGGTCGACCTCGTCGCGCACCGCGGCCTCGCTGGCGACGAAGGCCGGCGTGCGGACGATGGCGTTGAGCGGGTCACGGACGTCGAGCCACCGCTCCAGGGCCACGGCGATGGCCTCGTCGACGGTGAGCGAGGGGAACAGCCGGGAGTCCTGGAACGACCGGCCCAGCCCGGCCCGGGCCCGGACCGCCGGCGAGCGGCCCGAGAGGACCCGGTCGCCGAGGGTGACGGTGCCCTCGTCGGCCGGCGTGTGGCCGGAGATCAGGTCGAACAGGGTGGTCTTGCCGGCGCCGTTGGGCCCGATCAGGCCGACGACCTCCCCCGGCCGGACCTCGAGCGCCACGTCGTCGACGGCCACCACGCCGCCGAAGCGCACCGACAGGTGCTCGGCCCGCAGCCCCACCGCGCCCCCGTCGCCGTGGCCCACGAGGTGCCTGGCACCTCGTGGGCTCGCGTCGGAGGGCGGGGGGTCGTCGTCGATGCCGAGGCCCTTGCTGGCCCCCTCGAGGAACACCGAGCGGAGGACGTCGGGGCGGTCGAGGAGCTCGGCGGTCGGCCCGTCGTAGCGGACCTCGCCCTTCTCCAGGAAGTAGGCCCGGTCGGCCACCGAGAGGGCCACGTTCACCGACTGCTCGACCAGCAGGATCGTCGTGCCCTCGTCGCGCAGGGCCCGGACGACGTCGAGCAGCTGGTCGACGACCACCGGCGCCAGGCCCAGGGACAGCTCGTCGATGACCAGCAGCTGGGGCTTGGTGAGGAACGCCATCGAGAGGGCCAGCATCTGCTGCTGGCCGCCCGAGAGGTCGGCGGCGGGGTCGTCGCGCCGCTCGACGAGGATCGGGAACATGGCGTCGACGCGGGCCCGGCGCTCGGCCAGACCGGCCCGGTCGGTCCGGCCCATCCACCCGGCGACCCGCAGGTTCTCGGCCACGGTCAGGCCCGGGAACGTGCCCTGGCCGCCCGGCACCAGGCTGATGCCCAGGGCGGCGATCTCGTCGGGCGGGGCGTGGGTGATGTCCCGGCCGTCGAAGATGACGGCCCCCCGGCTGGCCTGGGTCACGCCCGAGATGGCGTTGAGGAGGGTCGACTTGCCGGCGCCGTTGGTGCCGAGCAGAGCCACCACCTCGCCCTCGGAGACCTCCATGTCGACCCCGAAGAGGATGCGGACGTCGCCGTAGCGGACGTCGAGCCCCCGGACGAGGAGCAGCTTCTGGCGCCCGGCCTCCCGCTCGCGGAGCAGCTCGGCCCGGGCCGCGGCACCGGCCCACACCTGCGTGATGTCGCGCTCGATGACCGACCCGGCCGAGGCGATGATGAAGCCGCCCACGACGAAGATCGGGGCGAGCACGACGATGCCCCAGCGGAAGCCCCACTCGGTGCCGACCCAGCCGATGACCGGGAGGATCACCAGGCCGGGCAGCACAAACAGGGCCCCGATGGAGAACCCGACCGAGCGGGCCCGCGGCGGGATGGCGAGGGACAGGCTGGCCAGCACGCCGGGCCCGACGATGGCCAGGCCCGCCACGACCAGGGCGTTGGCCGCGATCGCCACCCCGATCCACGGGGCCCAGGCCAACAGCAGGGCGGCGGCCGACGAGAAGACGGCGGCGGCGGCCAGGAAGCGGAAGACCAGCGCCGGCGACCGGGCCAGCAGCGTCACGCCCCAGCGGGCGCCGACGGCGAGGCCGGCCAGCTCGACCAGCTGCACCGGCACCGCGATCCAGGCCCGGTTGAGCTCGTCCAGGTCCCAGACCTGCTCGTAGTAGAGCGAGGCGATCGAGACGAAGCCGGCGACCGACGCGGCCAGGAACGGGAGGGCCACGAAGATCCGCCGCAGCGTCTCGATCTTCCACACCATCCGGTAGGCCTCGGCGTAGGACGGCGGTGGCTCGTCGGTGTGGACGAGGTCGGCGGAGGCCCCCATGGCCTCCCGCTCGAAGTGGCCCCGCCCGGGATCGCGCAACCGCATCCCGTACAGAACAAGCAGGAAGGTCGGCACGGCGAAGACGAAGAACGGCGTGCGCCAGCCACCGAGCTGCGCCAGCCCGGCGCCGAGGACGGTGCCCAGGGCGATGCCGATGGCGTTGGCCGCGCGGTGGATCGAGAAGATCCGGGGGCGGATCTCGGGGCGGTAGTAGTCCGACAGCAGGGAGTTGTGGGTCGGGAAGATCACCGCGTTGCCGATGGCCGACCCGCACCGCATGGCCACCAGCACCCAGACCACCGGGGCCAGGCCGGTGCCCAGGGAGAAGGCGCCCCAGGCCGCCGCGCCCAGCAGGGCGATGCGGACCCGGTTGCCCCGGTCGGCCCAGGTGGCGATGGGGACCGTGAGCAGCAGCGCCGCCGCCGTGGCCAGGGCGACCAGGCCGAGGATGTCGCTGTTGTCGAGACCGAAGTGGTCGCGGATGTCGGGCAGCAGCACGGCGAAGGCGCTGCGGTCGAGCTCGTCGGCGATGTTCAGCCCGAACAGCACCGCCAGGGGGGTGAGCGGGCTGCCCCCGGCGATGCGGGCCACGAGCCCCTGCGGCTCGACCTCGCCGGCCGCGGCGGCGTCGGGCAGGGGTGCGTCGACCGCGTCCGCCACCTCCGTCACGCGACCACCTCGTCGACCGGCGC
>DASYLG010000563.1:0-6304 GCA_036009685.1 Iamia sp.
CCGGACGCTAGGAGCGCCAGACCAGGACGCAGGCCCGGTCATCGGTCTCGCCGGCCCGGGCCATCTCGACGATCCGCTGCGCGCCACCGCGGAACCCATGGGTCACCATCAGGTCGGCCTGCCCGAGCATCCGGTCGATCCCGACGGACAGGTCGCTGGAGCGCGCCTCGACAACGCCGTCGGTGTAGAGCACGAGCGCATCGCCGGGACCGAGGTCGATCTCGACCTCCTGGAGCGGAGGGTCGGGCAGGACGCCGAGCAGGGTGCCGGCGGCGTCGACCTTCTCGACCGTGCCGCCGGCCCGCAGGAGCACGGGGCGGGGGTGGCCGCCGCAGGCCACCGCGGCGGTGGCCCGGCCCCGTCCCGGCACCAGCTGCACGAGGACGGCGGTGACGAACCGGGCGTCGTCGATCTGGTCGAGGATGGCGTCGTTGGTGGCGCCGAGGACGGCGGCCGGCCCGGCGGTGCCCAGACCCGGTGCGACGGCGCGGAGGGTGTGGCGGAAGAGGCCGGTGACGGCGGCGGCGACCGGGCCCTTGCCGCACACGTCGCCCAGGATGACGTTCCACCCCTCGTTGGTCTCGAAGACGTCGTAGAAGTCGCCGCCGATCTCGATGCCCGCCTCGGCCACCCGGTAGTCGGCGCCCAGGTCGATGCCGGGGATCTCGGGCAGCGCCGGCGGCAGCAGGGTCTGCTGCAGGGCCCGGGCCACCTCGGTGCGCGAGTCGAACAGCACGGCAGTGTCGATGGCCGTCGCCGCCCGGCTGGCGATGTTCTCCAGGAGGTTCTGGTCGTCGGCGTCGTAGGAGCGGCTGCCCGTGGTGACGAGGGTGATGCCGCCCAGCACCCGGCCCCGGGACACCAGCGGGGCGACCAGGGCCGAGCGGGGCTGGAGGGCGCGCAGCACGGCCATGTGCTCGTCGTCGGCCGCCACCGCCTGCAGGTCGGCGTCGGTGATGTCCTCCACCCGCTCCGAGCGACCGGTGCGCATGGCCCGGCGCACGCTCCAGATGCCGTCGCCGCCGGCGTCGCGCCGGCGGGCCCGCATGTCCTCGATCAGCGGGACCTGGCGGGGGTCGATGTGGACCACGGCCATCGGGCGCAACCCGCCGTCGTCGTCGAGGGCGTCGAGCGTGCACCAGTCGGCGATCCGGGGCACGAGGAGGGCGGCGAGCGTCTCGTGGACGGCCTTGGGGTCGAGCGTGGTGGCCAGCGCCCCGCTGATCTCGGCCAGCAGCGCCAGGCGCTCGCGGGACGCCTCGGCGGCCAGCCGGGCGGCGTGCTCGCGCTCGAGCAAGCGGAGCTTGACGTCCTCCATGACGTGGCGCTCGGTCACGTCGGTGGCCACGCCGATCATGCGCAGCGGGGTGCCGTCGCGCGTGGCGACCACCCGGCCCCGGCTCTCGACCCACCGCAGCTCGCCGTTGGGCAGCCGCATGCGGAACTCGTCCTCGTACTCGGTGCCGTTCTGGGCCGCGCTGATCAGGGCGGCCTGGGCCTGCTCGCGGTCCTCGTCGGCGATGGCGTCCATGACGTCGACACCCCGCTGGCCGAACGTGCCCGGCGCCAGCCCGGCGATGGCCTCCATGCGGGGCGACCAGATCACCCGCTGGGTGATGAGGTCCCAGTCCCAGGTGCCCATGCCGCCGGCGTCGAGGGTCAGGTCGAGACGGGCCAGGCTCTCCCTCTGGCGCCGGGAGGCCAACCGCTCGTCGGTGACCTCGACGAAGATCACGCCCGCCCCGAAGAGGACGTCGTCGGCCCGGCGGATGGGGAAGGCGCTGACCTGCCAGTAGCGGCGGCGGCCGGGGTCGCCGGTGCGGAGGTCGACCGCGTCGCCCGCCTTGGACTCGGTCAGGGCCCGGCGGGCCAGCGGGGCCAGGTCGGCGGCCAGCGCCGGCACGAGCTCCTCGAGCGTGCGCAGCGGGGTGCCGCCCACGTCGACCACCGGGGCGTCCGATCCCGGGCCGCGGACCTCGCCCACGTCCCGCAGGGCCTCGTTGTGGTGCAGGACGCGCAGCTCGGTGTCGACCACGACCGTGGCCACCGGGGCGTGGGCCAGCAGGGAGTCGAGGACGGCCCGGACCCGGATCCGCTCGCCCTGCTCGGCCTCGGCCTGACGGGCCAGGCGGGCGGTCTCGGCCAGCAGGGCGCACTCGGCGGCCAGGCTCTCCAGGGCGGTGACGGCGGCCGGCGTGAAGTGGTCGGTCCGGGCCGACATCAGGGCCAGCACGCCGACGGCGCGATCGTCGGCGACCAACGGGAGCAGCACCGCGCTGGCGATGCCCAGCCGCCGCCAGATCTCGAAGACCTCGGGCGTCGGTGCCACGTCGACCAGCTCCTCGACGGGCCGCTGGCGGACGGCGGCGCGCCGGGTGATCAGGGGCTCGCCCATGTCGGTGTTGGTCCGCGGATCGAGGCTCGGCGAGGCCTGGAGCTCGGCGATCAGGGGGGCCAGGGCCGGGTCGCGGTGGTGGGCGGCGGCTCGCCGCAGGTTGCCGTCCGGCTGGACCAGGTGGATCGTGCCCCAGTCGGAGAACGTCTCGACGACCAGCTCGAGCAGTCGCTGGGTCGAGCCCATGCTGTCGGGCTCGGCGGCGAAGGCCATCGCCACCCGCGCCGCGAGCGCGGAGAGATCGACGGTGCTCCCCGCGATCGAGTCGCCCGGCGACTGGGACCCCAGGGTCACGGTCCGAGACTACGCCGTCACGCACCATCACACGTCGTCCTGGTAGGCGTCCTCGTCCCGGTTCCACGTGGAGGTCGGGGTGTCGCAGCGGCCAGACTCCTCCCGTGACCACCACGGAGCCCTCGCCCGACCTGGCCCAGGGCACCTTCACCGCCAACGGGCCCTGGGTCGTCCCGGCCGACCTGCCCTGGAGGACCGGTGTTCCGGCCGAGCGGGACCGCATCCGCCGCCGGCTCCCCGACCTGGTCCGCCCGTCCCGCCTCCCGCCGCTGGGACGCCTCGTCCGGGTGGCCGGACGGCTGGGCCCGGCCGTCGGGCTGTGGGCCGTGGGCGCCCGCCGCACGGGTGGCACCGCGTCCCGCCAGGACCTCGCCCGCCGGCTGCGGCTGGCGGCCGAGGCGCTGGGCCCGACCTACATCAAGCTGGGCCAGATCATCGCCAGCGGCGAGGGCCTGTTCCCCGCCGAGCTGGTGACCGAGATGCGGCGCTGCCGCGACCAGGTCCCGCCCGAGCCCTTCGCCGTGGTGCGGGCGGCCGTGGAGGCGGACCTCGGCCGGCCGCTCGACCAGGTCTTCGCCCGCTTCGACCGGCGCCCGCTGGCCGCGGCCTCGATCGCCCAGGTCCACGCCGCCGCCCTCCACCCGATCGAGCCCGGCGGTGAGCCCATCGAGGTCGTGGTCAAGGTCCAGCGGCCCCGCATCGCCCAGCTGGTCGAGGCCGACCTGAAGGTCATGGCCTGGCTCGCCCCCCACTTCGTCGGGCGGATCCCGGTGGCGGCGCTGGCCAACCCCCCGGCCCTGGTCGAGCTGTTCGGCGAGACGATCACCGAGGAGCTCGACTTCCGTCTCGAGGCCGACAACATGCTCGACGTGGCCCGGGTGTTCACCGAGCTCGGCCAGGACGCCTTCGTCGTGCCCCGCCCCCACCCGACGCTCGTGACCCGGCGGGTGCTGGTGATGGAGCGGCTGGCGGGCTTCTCGTTCGAGGACGTGGTGGGCATGGAGGCGGCCGACATCGACACCACGGCGGTCGTGCGGTCGGGGATGATCGGCTTCCTCGAGGGGGCGATGCTCCACGGCATCTTCCACGGCGACCTCCACGCCGGGAACCTCTTCGTCCTCCCCGACGGTCGCACCGCCCTCCTCGACTTCGGCATCACCGGCCGCATGGGCGAGGAGCGGCGCCAGGCCTTCCTGCGCCTGCTCGTCAGCGCCACCATGAACGACGTCCGGGGCCAGCTGGCCGCCATCCGCGACCTGGGCGCGCTGCCGCCCGACGTCGACCTCGACCTGGTGATCCGGGACCTCAAGCTCGACGGCCCCGTGGTCGACCCCACGACGCTCACCCCCGAGCAGCTCACGGCCGAGATCCAGCAGACCCTCAAGGGCCTGCTGGGCTACGGGGCCAAGATGCCCAAGGAGCTCATGCTCTTCGTCAAGAACATGGTGTTCCTCGACGGCGCCATCGCCACCCTGGCCCCCGAGCTCGACCTGTTCGCCGAGATCGCCCACATCGCCACCTACTTCGCCACCCGCCACGGCTCGCAGATCTCGGCCGAGGTCGGCGTCGACGAGTCGTCGTGGAACCTCGACATGGGCGGCGTCCGGGCCATGTACGGGGTCGACGAGGGCACCGACGCCCTGACCCACCGCGAGCTCCAGCAGCGCCGCGAGGTCATCGCCACCCGTCTGGCCGCCCGCGAGCGCCCGAGCCTCCGGGCCCAGATCACCAAGAAGGTCAAGGAGCGGCGTACAGGACGCTGACCTCGCCGGCGAGGCGGGCCAGCTCGGCCCGCAGCTCGGGCGGGGCGAGGGCCTCGACCTCGGCCCCGAAGACGATCAGGTCGGCGGCGGCCCGGGCGATGGACTCGATCGGGAGGTCGACCACGACGGTGCCCGGCTCCTCGATGCCGCGCACCGTGGCGGTCAGCGGGTGCGACGGGTGATCCGGCAGCCGCTCCCGCAGGGTGGCCGAGACCCGGACCCGGGCCCGCGCCGTGATCCGGCGCCGATCGAGGTCGGCGATGTGGCCCTGCCAGTGCTCGGCCAGGACGAAGCCCGGCTGGCGGGTGAAGGTGGCGTCCATTGGCGTGAGGGCCAGCACGTTCGACACCCGGTAGGTCCGGAGGTCGCTCGCCCGCCGGGCGCGCGCCACGACGTACCAGGTGCCGCCCTTGAGGACGAGGCCGTGGGGCTCGAGCGTGCGGGTCACCTCACGGGGTTCCTCCCAGCGGCGGTAGGTGACCTCGACCCGGCGCTCGTGGAGGACCGCCTCGGCCAGGGCGGCCAGGTGGGGCGGGTCCTCCACGTCGGCGTACCAGGCCGGGACGTCGAGGTGGAACCGGTCGCGGAGCCGACCGGCCCGCTCGCGCCGGTCGGGCGCCAGGGCGGCCATCAGCTTGCGCTCGGCCGCCGCGCTCTCGGCCGTCAGACCGAGGGCGGCGGCGGGCCCGGGCATCCCCACCAGGAAGAGGGCGTCGGCCTCCTCGCCGGTCATGCCGGTCAGCCGGGTGCGGTAGCCCTCGACCAGCCGGTAGCCGCCGGACCGCCCCTGCTCCGACCAGATCGGGATCCCGGCCGCGGTCAGCGCCTCGACGTCGCGGTACACGGTGCGGACCGAGACGCCGAGCTCGCGGGCCACCTCGGGCGCCGACACCCGGCCCCGTGCCTGGAGGAGCAGCAGCAGCGAGAGCAGGCGAGCGGCCTTGACGTCTCCGGGCACCGGCCCAGGTTCGCACAGAACACTGACAGGCCTTGGCAGGTATGGGAGGCACGATGCCACCCATGGACTTCTCGTACCTCGACGGCCCACTCGACGTCACCCACCGGCACGCCGGCCCGGACGGGTGGGAGGAGTCGACGGGATCGATCTCGGGCCGCTCCCTCCTGGGCGGGGCGGCGAACGTGGCGTCGGTGAGCCGGGCCGGTGCCGTGCTCGGCGTATCGCTCAAGGTCCTCGACCCCACCACCGGCACCTGGACCGTCTGGTGGGTCGACGCCGCCACCGGGACGCTCAGCCCCCCGCTGCGGGGCCGGTGGGCGGACGACGACCGGATCCGCCTCGCCGGGATCGACGCCGACGGCGCCCTGTGCGCCGACGTCGTCTCGGCCGTGACCGCCACCTCCGCCCGCTGGGAGCAGAGCCGGTCCACCGACGGCGGCCGCACGTGGACACCGGAGTGGACGATGGCCATGGCCCGCCGGTCGGCGCCCGACCCCGATCCGCCGCCCGCCGGCGAGTTCGCCTTCCTGGCCCGCTCGCTACAGGTCGAGCACCGGAGGCGCGCCCGGCGGGGTGAGGGCTGGGAGGAGTTCACCTCGGTCCACCGCGGCGCCACCCTCCTCGGCGGGGCGGTGAGCATCGACGAGGTGGGCCTGCCCGACGGCGGCGCGGGGATGACGTTCCGGGTGCGGGACGCGGCCACCGGGTCGTGGTCGATCTGGTGGGTGAACGGCGGCGTCGGCCGGCTGGAGCCCCCGGTCCACGGCCGGTTCGGCGCCGACGGCATCGGCACGTTCGTCGGGGCCGAGGACGACCAGCTCGTCCGCTTCACCTGGTCGGACACCACCACCGACCGGCCCCACTGGACCCAGGAGCTGTCGACCGACGGCGGCC
>DASYLG010000564.1:0-5760 GCA_036009685.1 Iamia sp.
GTGGGTTCCCCCCGAACCCCGGTCCCCCGCCCGGCGGCTACCCGCCGGCGCCCGGGTCCCCGCCGCCTCCGCCCCCACCGCCGCCCGGCGGCGGCTACCCCGCACCCCCTCCCCCGGCGCCCGGCTACCCCGGGCCCCCGACCGGTGCCGGCTACCCGCCGGCCCCCGGCCCGCCGCCGAAGAAGAGCAGCCTGCCGCTGTTCCTCGTGCTGGGCGTGGTGGCGATCCTGGCCCTGGCCACGATCGGCTTCTTCGGCGTCCAGGCCCTCAGCGGCGACGACGAGCCCGTGGCCGGCACCCGGATGACGGACATGGCTCGGGCCGACTCCGAGGAGGGCGCCGCCCGGGCCGACGTCGCCGCCGCCGTGGCCGACGGCGACACCGAGGCCCTCGCCACCCTGGCCACCGACCAGCCCGCCGCCCTCGAGGACGTCACCGACGCCGTCGTCGGCGAGCCGGCCACGGCCACGGTGAACGGCGCCGGCTACGCCGTGTTCACCTTCGAGGCCGAGGCCGACGGCAGCTACACGGTGACCGCCGAGCGGCCCGACGGCGATGCCGCGCCGGCCACCGCCATCCTCCCCCCGGAGGGCGCGCCGGTGGCCCCGGCCGACACCTTCGACGCCACCGGCGGCGGCGGTCCCCACCGTCTCGTGGTGGCGGCCGGTGACGAGGCCGAGGGCGAGGTGACGGTCACCGTGAAGCAGATCGAGGTCATCCCCGTCGACCTCACCGCGGCCGGCACCGTCGACGGCGAGATCGCCGAGCCGGGCGACGCCGTCGCCTACGAGCACGAGGCCGAGGTCGGCTCCCACTACATCGTCGACATCGACAACCTCGACCTGACGGTGACGGTGACCGATCCCGAGGGCGCCGTGGTTCCCACCGTGCCCGACATCGACCTGGGCACGCCTCGCTACGTCACCGACCAGGCGGGCCCGTACCGCGTGACGATCGGCGGCGGGGCCGAGGGCACGACCGGCAGCTTCTCGGGCGAGATCTTCGAGGTGGCCGAGTTCTTCTTCTACTACGACGGCGAGGCCGGCAACGACCTCGTGCTGGAGCGCACCACCGAGGAGTTCCAGGCGCCGATCGCCGAGGACGAGCAGCGGGCCCACTTCTGCCTGTTCCTGCGCGAGGGCATCACCATGAACCTCGACATCCGGGTCACCAGCGCCACCCTCGACATGGGCATCGACGTGTTCGACGAGACCGACTCCGGCCCGCTGGTCGCCCGGGTCAACGACGTCGGCCCGGGCGAGAGCGAGCTGTGGTCGGTGACGGCCCAGCACGACGTGAACCGGTGCTTCCAGCTCTGGGCGGTCGACTACACCGGCGGCAACTTCATCATCAGCTTCACCACCGAGAGCTGATGCGGGCCCACCACCCCCGGGGGAATCGTCCATGAGCTCCACACCGCCACCGCCGCCGCCACCGGACGACCAACCCACGCCGGCCTGGCCCACGCCCCGCCGGCCCTCCGCCCCGACGCCGCCACCCCCGCCCCCACCCGGCGGCGGCGGCGGCGCCCACCCGCTGCCACCCCCACCGCCGGGGGCCACGCCGCCGCCCTACGGCGCCCCGCCCTACGGCTCGCCGACCGCCCCGCCGCCACCCCCTCCGCCCCCACCCGGTGGTGGTGCCTACCCGCCCGGAGGACCACCCCCCGGAGGACCTCCGCCCGGCGGGCCGGCACCGCAGGGCTGGGCCGGCACCCCCGCGCCCCCGCCGGCCGGGCCCGCCGCCAAGCGCTCCCGCACCGGTCTGGCGCTGGCCCTCGTCGCCGTGGGCGTCCTGGCCGTGGCCGCCGTCGGCTTCCTCGCCCTGCGCGCCGCCACCGGCGGCGGGGGCGGGGCGTCGAGCCCCGAGGCCGCCGTCGAGGACCTGGCCGCCGCCCTCGAGGCCGAGGACCCCGTCGCCGCCCTCGACGCCATGGATCCGGCCGACGTCGAGGCCCTGGGTGACGTGGTCGAGACGGCCGCGGCCCGGGCCGAGGCGCTCGGGTTCTCGCCCGAGGACAAGACCTTCGGCGGGGTCGACATCGGCATCACCGGCACCCGCTACGAGGTCGACGAGCTGGGCGACGGCATCGCCCGCGTCACCATCGCCGGCGGGTCGGCCCGGGTCGGCGTCGACCGCGACGGCCTGGCCGACCTCACCGCCGCGGCGGTCGACGCCAGCACCGACGAGGACGACGACACGACCACCTCCTTCGACGTCTCCGACCTGGTCCTCGAGACCGACGAGGGCGACGTCGACCCCTTCGTGGTGGCTGTCGAGCGCGACGGCGGCTGGTACGTCAGCCCGCTGTACACCGCGGCCCAGTACCTGGTCGACGGGCTGGGCCTGCCCGGTCCCGACCTGCCCGCCCCCGAGCCGGGCGACGGCGCCGACGATCCCGAGAGCGCCGTCGAGGACCTCCTCCTGGCCGCCGGCGCGCTCGACGGGGACGCCACCGGCGATCTCGTCGCCGGGGCGGCCGGAGACGTCGTCCGCTCCTACCGCGGTGCCCTGGAGGAGTGGGTCGGCGCCGAGGCCGAGGACGCCTCGGCCGAGATCGACACCCTGGAGACCGAGGTGTCCGACCGCGAGGGCGGGGGGCAGCGGGTCGTCGTCACCGAGCTCGAGGGCACCGTGTCCTGGACCGACCCCGACGGCGGCGACAGCAGCAGCTCGTCGGTCTCGTGGGACGGCACCTGCCTCGTCATCCGCGACGCCGCCGGCGACACCGGCGGGGAGGCTGCGGGCGGCGACGCCGAGGGCGACGCCGAGGAGGCAGGCGTCGACGACTCCGACTTCTGCCTCACCGACGGCTGGTCCCGCGTCGGGGTCGAGGATCTCGCCGTGGTCGTCGTCGAGGAGGGCGGCACCTGGCGGGTCGATCCCCTCGCCACCGTGGGCGACTACGCCGCCGCCATCGTCCCCGAGCTCACCGACAGCCTGGTCCTGCGGGCCTTCGGGATCCCCGAGGCCGCCGCCCCGTCGACGGAGATCAGCGCCGGCGAGCCCACCACCGTCGAGCTGGACGAGGCCGGTGTTGCCGTCCTCGGCCTCACCGTCGACCCGGGCCAGCGCTTCACCATCAGTGCCGAGAGCGACGACGGCGAGGAGGAGGTCGGCGCCTACCTCGTCGACCCCGACGGCGTGGTGCAGTCGGCGTTCTCCATCGTCGAGCCCGAGGGCTCCGGCGAGTACGAGCTCGTCGTGTTCACCGAGGCGTGGGCGCCGAGCGACGTCATGGTCGGCATCAGCCCCATCGTCGAGGAGACCATCACCCTGGGCGACGCGGTCACGGGATCGCTGGAGACCGGCGACGAGGTGGTCGAGTACGCCGCCGAGCTGGAGGCCGACACCACCTACGAGCTGGGCTTCGACAACGACGACCTCGGCATCGAGGTGGTCGACCCCGACGGGACCCCGGTCGAGCTGGCCGAGGACGACGACCCCGAGACCGCCACCTCGACCTTCACCACCGGGTCGGCGGGCACCTACCGGATCCGGGTCGACGGCGGCTTCGACCGCACCGCCGGCGACTACGGCGTCGCCCTCGACGAGACCGTCCCCTTCGTGCTCGGCGACGGGTCGACGCCCACCGCCGAGGGCGTCATCGAGGGCCCCGACGGCGAGCAGTTCATCGACCTCGAGGTCCGGGGCGGCGAGGTCGTGTTCGTCGACGTCACCACGACCGACCCGGCCTTCGACATGGTGGTGATCCTCCGCGACCCGGCCGATGACACCGAGTTCGACCGCTACGACTCCGGCGGGCCGGGCGAGGCCGAGTCGGTCGAGTTCAGCCCCGACGAGGACACGACCTGGCGCATCGCCGTCCAGGGCTCCGGCGGCACCACCGGCTCGTTCACCGTGGAGGCCTACGAGGACTGACCCCAGCCGAACCTTGTGCGACTGTGCCCGTACTGCGGCGACAGTCGCACGAGGTTCGGTGGGCTACGAGGAGGTCGAGCGCTGCTCGGCGGCCACCGCGGCCAGGACGCCGTTGACGAAGCGGCCCGAGTCGTCGGTCGAGTAGCGCTTGGCCAGCTCGACGGCCTCGTTGATCACCACGTTGGGGGGCACGTCGGGCCGGTGGCCGAGCTCGTAGCAGGCCATCCGGAGCAGGTTGCGGTCGATGGCCGGCATCCGCTCGATGACCCAGCCCTTGGAGAACCGGCCGATCAGGGCGTCGATCTCGTCGCGGTGGTCGGCCACGCCCGCCACCAGGTCGGCGGCGTACCCCTCGACCTCGATGGGCTGGGCGTCGAGGACGTCGGCGCCGCTCTCGCCCTTGGCCTCGGCCTCGTAGAGGAGGGCGAGGGCCCGCTCGCGGGACTCCCGTCGGGAACCGACCCCGCCGGGACGGTCAGGCACGGGTGATGTAGTCGCCGGAGCGGGTGTCGACCTTCAGGGTGTCGCCGATGTTGACGAACAGCGGCACCTGGAGGGTGAGGCCGGTCTGGAGCGTGGCCGGCTTGGTGGCGCCGGAGACCCGGTCGCCCTGGATGCCGGGCTCGGTCTCGGTGACCGTGAGCTCGACGGCGGCGGGCAGGTCGGTGCCGACGATCTCGTCACCGTTGAGCTGGAGCACCACGGCCGAGCCGTCGATCAGGTAGTTCGTGGCGTCGCCCAGGGCCAGGCTGGCCACGTGCATCTGCTCGTAGGTGCTGTTGTCCATGAAGACGTAGTCGTCGCCGTCGCGGTAGAGGTACTGCATCTCCCGCTTGTCGATGGTGACCCGCTCGACCTTCTCGCCGGCCCGGAAGGTCTTCTCGACCACGGCGCCGGTGCGCACGTTGCGGAGCTTGGTGCGGACGAAGGCGGGGCCCTTGCCCGGCTTCACGTGCTGGAACTCCACGACCTGGAGGAGCTTGCCCTCCTGGTCGAGGACCATGCCGTTCTTCAGGTCGTTGGTGGTGGTGGCCATCGCTGTCGCTGTCCTCGTCGATCGGGGTGGCGCGCTCAGACGGGCGCCGGGCTGGGGTCCTTGGGGGCGAGGGTGAGGGCCGAGCACCCCTCGTCGGTGACGACCACCGTGTCCTCGATGCGCACGCCGCCGTGGTCGGGGAGGTAGACCCCGGGCTCGACGGTGACGACGTGGCCGGGTGCGAGCATAGCGGTGGAGGCCTTCGAGACCCTCGGGTCCTCGTGGATCACCAGGCCCACGCCATGGCCGGTGCCGTGCCCGAAGGCGTCGCCCCAGCCCGCCTCGGCGATGAGGTCGCGGCAGGTGCGGTCGATCTCCTTGGCCTCGACGCCGGCCCGCACCGCGGCCACGCCGGCGGCCTGGGCGGCGAGGACGACGTCGTACATCCGCTGCTGGGTCGGGCTCGGCTCCCCCACCATGAAGGTACGGGTCATGTCCGAGTGGTAGCCGTCGACCAGGGCGCCGAAGTCGATGACGACCAGGTCGCCGTCGACGATGGTGCGCTCGCCGGGCCGGTGGTGGGGCCGGGCGCCGTTGGGACCGGAGGCGACGATCGTCTCGAAGCTGACGCCGGCGGCCCCGAGCCGGCGCATCTCGGTGTCCAGGGCGAAGCCGACCTCGGTCTCGGTGTGCCGCTCGAGGAGCATCGGGGCGATGGTGGCCAGGGCAGCGTCGGCGATGGCCGAGGCCCGGGCCAGACGGGCGACCTCGCCGGCGTCCTTCACCTGGCGGGGCCCCTCGACCATGCCGTCGGTGGGCACCAGCTCGGCGGTCCACGGCGGGCGCGACGCCCGGCGCTGGTCGGCCCAGCTCACCGAGGCGGCCTCGAGGCCGAGCCGGCC
>DASYLG010000565.1:0-5549 GCA_036009685.1 Iamia sp.
CCCCGGACGAGGCATTCCGTGGAGATGGTGCGCACCTGGCGTAGGAGCTTCTCCTTCTGGTCACGCAGGGATGCGGCGTCGGCGCCAGCCGGCGGCTCCATGCCGAGCAGGGCGACGATCTGGAGGAGGTGGTTCTGGAGGACGTCGCGCAGGGCGCCGACGCTCTCGTAGAACTTGCCGCGGGAGCCCACGCCGAAGTCCTCGGCCATGGTGATCTGCACGCTGGAGATGAAGCTGCGATTCCACAGCGGCTCGAGCATCGAGTTGGCGAAGCGGAACACCAGCAGGTTCTCGACCCCCTCCTTCCCGAGGAAGTGGTCGATCCGGTAGATCGCCTCCTCGGGAAAGGCCTGGTGGAGGACGCCGTTGAGCTCCTGGGCCGACGCCCGGTCCCGCCCGAAGGGCTTCTCGACCACGACCCGGCCGTGCTCGTGGAGGCCGACCCGCTGGAGGCCCTGGACGACGTCGTCGAACAACGCCGGTGGGATGGCCAGGAAGAACAGGGGCCGCTCGACACCCGCAGCCCGGACCCGCTCGGCCAGCCGGTCGAAGGTCGCGGCCTCGCGGTAGTCGCCGGGCAGGTAGGTGAGGTGGTCGCGCAGGCGGCCCATGACCTCGTCGTCGATCTCGTCGACCTTGGCGGCGATGCTCTCCTGCGCCCGCTCGTGGAGCTGCTCGTCGGTCCACTCCGAGGTGGACACGCCGATGACGGGACCCAGATGGCCGTCCTCCTCGATGTGGTACAGCGCCGGGAACAGCTTCTTGGCGGCGAGGTCGCCGGTGGCCCCGAACAGGACCAGCCCGTCGCAGCGCGGCTCGCGGCGGTCGCTCATCCGGCGCCGCCGGCGTGCCCGGGCTCGTTCGGGTCCGACGACGCCCCGGGCGACTCGGTGGGGTGGGCGGGGTCGACGGGCTCGGCCGGCTCGATCTCGTCCAGGTGTTCGACGGCGTGCCCGCCGAACTGGTTGCGGAGGGCGGAGATGGCCCGCATCTCGACGTCGGTCTGATCCTGCGAGACGAACCGGGCGAACAGCGAGGCGGCGATGACCGGTGCGGCGACGCCCAGGCGCACGGCCTCCTCGACCGTCCAGCGGCCCTCGCCCGAGTCGGCCGCGGTGGGCGCGATGCCGTCGAAGCCGGGACTCTCCTCCAACCCCTTGACCAGGAGGTCGAGCAGCCACGACCGCACCACCGAGCCGGTCTGCCACGACTTCAGCCCGGCCAGCACGTCGATGCCCAGCTCGCTGGCCTCGAGGATGGCGTAGCCCTCGGCGAAGGCCTGCATCATCCCGTACTCCACGCCGTTGTGGACCATCTTGGTGAAGTGGCCGGCCCCGGGCGGCCCGACGTGGGCCAGCCCCTCCCCCTCCCCCGGCGACAGCGTCTCGAGGGCGGGCCACAACACCTGGACGTGCTCGTCGAGCCCGCCGACCATGAGGGCGTAGCCGTTCTGGAGGCCCCAGACGCCGCCGCTGGTGCCGGCGTCGACCCAGCCGATGCCCGCCTCCGACAGCTCGCCGGCGCGGCGGATCGAGTCCTTGAAGTTGGAGTTGCCGCCGTCGACGACGACGTCGCCCTCGCTCAGCAGTCCCGCCAGCTCCTGGATGGTGTCCTCGGTGGGCTCGCCGGCGGGCACCATGACCCACACGACCCGGGGCGCGTCGAGGGCCGACACCAGCTCGGCGAGCGAGGCGACGTCGCGGCCCTCGGGGGCCCGGTCGTAGCCGACGACCTCGTGCCCGCCGCGGCGCAGCCGCTCGGCCATGTTGCCGCCCATGCGGCCCAGCCCGATCATGCCGATCCTCATCGGGCCACCTCCTCGAGATCGGAGAGGGTGACCCGGCCGGCCCGCAGGCCGTGGGCCTGGAGCGTCCGGAGGTCGCCCTCGGCCTGGGCGTGCTTCAGCGTCGAGAAGCCGAACGGCTTCCCGGGGATGGCGACGTCGACGGGGTCGTCCCCGACCACCTGGACGAAGACGCCCGAGGGTGGACCGCCCTTGTGGAGCTGACCGGTGCTGTGCAGGTAGCGAGGGCCGAGACCCAGGGTGGTGGCGACGCGGTACCGGTCGCGGATGGCGGTGCGGGCGTCCTCGAGGGCGTCCACCCGGTCGCCCTCCGGGTCGATGTAGGCCTGGATGGCCACGTAGTCGCCCGGTCCCACCTGGTCGAGGAGGGCGGACAGCGTCGTGATCTCGATGTCGCCCAGCCCCCGCTCCAGGACCTCGTTGGTGGCGGCCTTGGCCTCGGCCACGTTGGGCTGGTCGAAGGGGTTGATGCCGAGGGCGGCGCCGCACAGGGCGGTGGCCACCTCCCAGGTCAGCACCAGGTCGCCCAGGCCGTCGGGCCCGCCGGAGGGGAGCTCGACCACCGGGTGGCCGGCCTCGGCCAGACGATCGAGGCCGTGGTGCTCGCCGATGGCGACGAACAGCCGGTCCTCGCCGTAGACCTCGGGCGGGCCGAGGCGCTCGCCGGCGATGGGGATGACCCCGGTGCCGTGCTTGCCCGTCGACTCGGCCAGCAGCTGCTCGAGCCAGAGACCGGCGGTGTCGATCTCGCCGTCGATCACCAGCGTCAGCTTGTCCCGGCCGACCCGCACCCCGCCGGCCATCGCCGCCGCCAGGCGGAGCCCGGCGTTCTGGGCCGGGTCCGTGTCCTGCAGGAAGGGGGTGGCGAAGGCGGCCGAGGCCAGGAGGGCGGCCACGTCGAGGCCGGCGGCGGCCGCCGGCACCAGCCCGAAGAACGACAGGGCCGAGTAGCGACCGCCGATGTCGGACGGGTTCTCGAACAGGGCCCGGAAGCGCTCGGCCGTGGCCCGCTCGGCGAGGGGGGTGTCGGGATCGGTCACCACCGCGATGTGGCCGGTGTCGCCGCCGTGCTCGATGACGGTGGCCAGGTGGCTCAACGTCTCGACGGTGGTGCCGGACTTCGACGAGGCGACGAACAGGGTGGTCTCGGGCGGGCACTCGGTGAAGACCCGCAGGAGCGGGGCCGGATCGGTGGTGTCGAGCACCCGCAGCCCGGGCCGTCCGGGCTGGGGCGGGAACGAGCGGGCCAGGACCTCGGGGAACAGGCTCGAGCCACCCATCCCCATGACGACGACGTGCTCGATGCCGTCGGCACCGAGGGCGTCGGCGAAGGTCCGGAGGCGCTCGTCCTGGGTGGCCATGGCACCGGCCACGTCGAGCCAGCCCAGCCGGTCGGCCACCTCGGTCGGGTCGTCCTGCCAGAGGGTGTGGTCGCGTTCCCAGAGGCGGCGGACGGCCTCCCGTCCCTGCAGGTCGTCGAGCACCGCCGCCGCCGCCTCGCCGATCGGACCCAGCTTGTCCATGCGACCTCCAACGTCGTCGTCCTGGTTGCTAGCACGCCCTTCCCCGTTCCCGGCACGGAACCACCGGGATATCGGGCTCATCCGTGCCGAGAACGCTCAGGGGAGGCGGGAGAGGTCGAGCTGGGCCCGGCGGACGGGCTCGCCGAACCAGTAGCCCTGGGCCGCGTCGCAGCCCATGTCGCGCAGGATGTCGGCCTGGCCCGGCTCCTCGACGCCCTCGGCCACCACCTTGAATCCGAGCGACCGGCCCAGCGTGATGGCGGCCGAAACGATGGCCCGGTCGCGGGCGTCGGTGACGATGCCGGCGACGAAGGTGCGGTCGATCTTGAGGCTGTCGGCCACCTTGGTCAGGCGGAGCTGCTCCAGCGAGGCGTAGCCGGTGCCGAAGTCGTCGATCGACACCCGCACCCCGATCTCGTGCAGCGCCAGCAGCAGCGAGGCGCTGCGGTCGGCGTCGCGGGCCAGGGCGCTCTCGGTGATCTCCAGCCGCAGGCGGGCGGGGTCGACGTCGTAGCGGAGCAGCGAGGCGGTCACCTGGCCGATCAGGGCCGGCTCGTCGAGCTGGCGGGCCGAGAGGTTGACGCTGACGACCACCGGCAGGCCGTCGGCGATGTCGGCCAGGGCGGTGTCGACGGCCCAGGCGCCGAGCTCGACGACGATGCCGGTCTCCTCGGCCACGGGGATGAACTCGTCGGGGCTGATCGCCCCCCGGGTCGGGTGGTCCCAGCGCACCAGCGCCTCCACCCCCATCAGGGTGCCGTCGGCCAGCGAGACCTGCGGCTGGTAGGCGAGGTGGAGGCTGCCGTCGGCGATGGCCCGCCGCAGGTCGGTCTCGGTGTCCTTCCGGGCCAGCGCCTGCTCGTAGGTGCCGGGGCGGTAGCGCACGACCTCGGACCCGCCCCGGCTGGCCGCCTCGCGGGCGGCGATGTCGGCCTTGTGGAGCAGGCTGTTGACGGTGTCGGCGTCCGTCGCCACGACCACGCCGACGCCGGGGGTGGCGGCCAGGTCGTGGTCGCCGACGGTGATCGGGGTGGCCAGGACCCGCCGCACCCGGTCGGCGATCTCGCCGGCCTCGTCGGGCCCGGCGCCCTCGCAGATGACGCCCAGGGCGCTGGACCGGAGGTGGCCGACGACGTCGCCGGGGCGGACCACGGCCCGGGTGCGCTGGGCCGCGACCCGGAGGAGCTCGTCGCCCGGCGCGCCCTCGGCCCCGTCGTCGAGGCGGTCCATCTCGTCGAGTCGGTCGAGCGAGACCTGGACCAGGGCGACCGATTGGCGGCCGGCCCGGTGGAGGGCCTCGTGCAGCCGGGCCGTCAGGAGGCTGCGGGTGGGCAGGCCGGTGACGCCGTCCTCCACCGACGAGCGCCGCACCCGGGACCGGTCGCCCTCGCGGGCGAGGGCCAGGGCGGCGACGGTGGCCCACGACCCGAGGCCGAGGGCGTCGAGGGTGGCGGCCGCGCCGGGCAGGGGGGCGTACGCCGCCGCCGGGGGCGGAGGGGCCGGGTCCCGGCCCACGACGGTGGTGCCGCGGCCCGCGCCGGTCACCGGGAAGGCGGCCAGCACGCCGAGCGGCACCGAGCCCTCGACCAGGGCGACGAGCAGCGGCAGGCCGAGCCCGGCGGCGCGGAGGTCGTCGGCCACGTCGGTCCACGGAGCCGTGTCGGCCGACGCCCACACGACGCCGCCGGGGCGGGCGGGCGGGCCGGCACCGGCGCCCGTCGCCACCCGGTCGAGGGCGAGGACGGCCCGGCGGGGCAGGGCGATGTCGCGACCGTAGACCCGAGCCGGCCCGGAGCGACCGGCGACCACGATGCGGTGGCCGCGCCGGGTGGCCGTGGCCTGGGTCCCGATCCGGTCGACCAGCACGGGGATGGACTCGCCGGCCAGCACGGCGGCCAGGGCGGCGTCGACGGCGACCCGTTCGGCCGCCACCGCGCTGTCCGACGGTGGTCCGGGATCGGGGCGGACGGCAGCCATGACCAGCCTCTCAGAACCCGCGCCGATGGGTCGGTGAGATCCGTCGCCTCTGGCCGCGACCGGACGGGTTCCGAGCCGGTCTGGCCGGCTCCTTCGTCGCGGGACAGACCACCCGTGCTGACGCTGAGAGGCTCGGCTCCGCCGTCGAAGGTGCGTCCATCCTGGTCGTGGCCATTCGCTGAGCCTCTCAGCCGGCGGCGACGGCGGTGGCCGCCTCCGCGGCGCGGGCGACGATCTCGTCGACC
>DASYLG010000566.1:0-7799 GCA_036009685.1 Iamia sp.
ACTAGCGGGGGAGGAGGCCGACTGCCTCGCGCGCGCGGGCGAGGGTGGCCGACGCCACGTCGCGCGCCCGGGCGGCGCCGGCCGCGAGGATCTTCTCCAGCGCCGCGGGGTCGCCTTCGAGGGCGTGGTAGCGCTCCTGCACGGGCCGCAGCGTCTCGACGACGGCAGCGGCGGTGTCCGCCTTCAGGGGGCCGTACTGCGTGTACTGCTCGGCGAGCGCGGCCGGGGTCTGTCCGGTGCACGCCGCCAGGATCGTGAGCAGGTTCGACACACCGGGCTTGCCCTCGGGGTCGTAGCGCACCTCGCCGTCGGTGTCGGTGACGGCCCGCTTGATCTTGCGCTCGATCACCGAGGGCTCGTCGAGCAGCAGGATCGTCCCCGCCGCGGTGTCGGCCGACTTGGACATCTTCGAGGTCGGGTCCTGGAGGTCCATGACCCGGGCGCCGGCCTTGGGGAACGTCGCCCTCGGAACGGTGAAGGTCGGTCCGTACCGGGAGTTGAACCGCTCGGCCAGGTCCCGCGTGAGCTCGACGTGCTGGCGCTGGTCGTCGCCCACCGGCACCTCGTCGGTGTCGTAGAGGAGGATGTCGGAGGCCATCAGCGCCGGGTACGTGAGCAGCCCGCCGGAGACGAAACCGGCCCGGCCCGACTTGTCCTTGAACTGGGTCATGCGCTGGAGCTCGCCGATCGAGGCCGTGCACTCCATCAGCCAGGCCAGCTCGGTGTGCTCCGGGACGTGGCTCTGCACGAACAGGGTGCAGACCTCCGGATCGAGCCCGATGGCGATGAGCCACTGCGACAGCCGCAGCGAGGTGTCCCGCAGCTCGGCCGGGTCCTGGGGGACCGTCAGGGCGTGGAGGTCGACGACGCAGTGGATGCTGTCGGCGTGCTGGTTGTCGGCCCAGCCCTTCAGCGCCCCCAGCAGGTTGCCGAGGTGGACGTTGCCGGTCGGCTTGATGCCGGAGAACACGCGGGTCACGGTGAGCGATGGTAGGGGCCGCCTCGGCCCGACCACCCGTCCGTTGCCGCCCCAGGCGGCGGTGGGGGGCGCCCCGGGTCCTCCCGCGGACGGGCGGGCACGAGGGTGGGCGTCATGCCCATCGCTGCGATGCATCCGTCCGATCGCCGAGCCGACATCCGCCCGGTCCCGCCCGGGGCTGGCCTCGGTGCCACCATCGCATCGGTGGCCGCGCTCGTGGTGGGGCTGGTGGTGACGGGCGGGCTCCTCCTCCTCGCCGTGGCCACGTCGCTGTGCGGGCTGTTCGGCGAACAGTGCTCCGAGTCGGAGAACAGGACCATCGGCTTCGCCTTCCTCGGAGCGGCCGTCACCTTCGTGGGCGTGCCGGTCCTCGTCGCCGTCGCCCGGCGCAACGCCATGTGGCTGCTGGCCCCGGTGGTGGAGGTGGCGGGCGTCGTCGCCATCCTGCTCGTCGTCCAGTGGTCCTGAGGTCTCCGATGCATCCGACCGAGGCCCGCCCCACCCCCTCGCCCGGGCGCCGCGCCGCCGCCCACGTCGCCTCCGTCCTGATCCTCCTGGCCTCGGTCGGCGCCGCTCTGGTGCTCGTCGCCGTGGGGTTCGACACCGCCCTGTGCGGCGACAGCGGGGAGTGCGCGCCGGGGGAGGAGAGCCGGGGCGGCCGGATGATGCTGCTGGCGCCGGTGGTGCTCCTCGCCACCCCCGTCCTGGTGGCCATCGTCCGCCGCGACGGCCGGTGGCTGCTGGCCCCGGTGGCGATGGTGGTCGCCGGGGTCGCCGTCGGTGTCCTCGTGGCGCTCGGGACGAGGCTCTGACCAGGGTCGGGACTGGGGCGTGGCGGCAAACCACACCGGTGTCATATGCTCGGGGCCGATGACCTACCAGGTGCAGACCCCCGTCTACGACGGGCCCTTCGACCTCCTGCTGCACCTGATCCTGCGCGAGCAGGTGGATCTGTACGAGGTCTCGCTCTCGGCGCTGGTCGAGGCGTACCTGGTCGAGCTGGACCGGCTCGACGGCCTCGACCTCGAGGTGGCCACCGAGTTCCTCCTGATCGCCGCCACGCTGGTCGAGCTCAAGGCCCGCCGGCTGTTGCCGGGCGACGCCGACATCGATCTCGACGACGAGCTGGCCCTGTGGGAGGAGCGCGACCTGCTCCTGGCCCGGCTGCTCGACTGCAAGACCTTCAAGGACGCCTCCCAGGTCCTGGCCGGGCTGGCCGACCGCGCCGCCCGTTCGTGGGCCCGCCGGACCGGCCCCGAGGACCGCTTCCTCGACCTCACGCCCGACTGCCTCGACGGGGTCACCCCCGACGACCTGCGGGCCGCCTTCCTCCGGGCCAGCGCCCCCCGTCCCGTGCTCCGCGTCGAGCTCGACCACGTGGCCCCCATCCGCCTGTCGGTGGCCGACGCCGTGGCCGAGCTGGTCGACGAGCTGCCCCGGGTGGGCACCATCGGCTTCCGGGCCCTCACCGCCTCGCTGGTCGAGCGGCTCGAGGTGGTGCTGCGGTTCCTGGCCATCCTCGAGCTGTGCAAGCAGGGCCTGGTCGACCTCGACCAGGCCGAGCGGTTCGGCGACATCCGCATCACCTGGACCGGTGGTGTCGGCACCGAGGACGACGACGAGCGGGGCAGCGTGCTCGCCGGTGCCCTGAGCGGCATCGACGACTACGAGGGCTGATGGAGGGGATTCCTCCGACCGGTCTCCCCCCCGAGACCCGCCGAGCGCTCGAGGCCATCGTGATGGTGGCCGCCGACCCGGTCCCGCCACAGATGCTGGCCCAGCTGCTGGAGATCTCGGTCGAGCGGGTCGAGGAGGCGTGCGCCACGCTGGCCGCCGAGTACGAGCAGCAGCAGCGGGGCTTCGTCCTGGTCCGGGTGGCCGGCGGCTACCGCTTCCAGAGCCACCCCGAGACCTCGCCCTACGTCGAGCGCTACGTGCTGGAGGGCCAATCGGCCCGCCTGTCGAGTGCGGCGCTGGAGACGCTGGCCATCGTGGCCTACAAGCAGCCCCTGTCGCGGGCCCAGGTGGCCTCGATCCGGGGTGTCAACGTCGACGGCGTCATGCGCACGCTGACCCACCGGGGCCTGGTCGCCGAGGTGGCCCGCGACCCCGGTCCGGGCCAGGCCGTGCTCTACGGCACCACCCCGCTGTTCCTCGAGCGGCTGGGGCTCGACGCCCTCGACGACCTGCCCGCCATCGCCTCGTTCGTGCCCGGCGCCGACGTGGTCGAGGCGCTGGAGCACAGTCTCCGGGTCACCCCCGACGAGCCCGCCCCGGCGCCCGCCGAGCCCGACCCCGAGGAGGACGTCGAGTCCGAGTCGGAGCCGTCGGAGCCCGCCGTCGAGTCGGAGCCGTCCGCCGAGTCGGAGTCGGAGGAGGACGGCGACCTCGCCGCCCTGGGCGATGCCCAGGACTGGGAGGACCCCGATGACGGAGGAGCCTGAGACCCGGATCCGCCTGCAGAAGGTGCTGGCCCAGGCGGGGCTGGGCAGCCGCCGGGCGTGCGAGGAGATGATCGCCGACGGGCGGGTCACCATCGACGGGCAGGAGGCGCGGCTGGGCGACCGGGTCGACCCCGAGAGCTCGGTGGTCGAGGTCGACGGGGTGCCCATCGGCATCCGGCCCGGGTCCGTCTACTACCTGCTCAACAAGCCGTCCGGCGTGGTGACCACGGCCGACGACCCCCAGGGCCGGCCCGTGGTCGTCGACCTCGTGCCGGCCGAGCCCCGGGTCTTCCCGGTGGGCCGGCTCGACCTCGACACCGAGGGCCTGCTGCTGCTGACCAACGACGGCGACCTGACCCACCGGCTCACCCACCCGTCGTTCGGGGTCGAGAAGGAGTACCTGGCCGAGGTCGAGGGCGTCCCCGGCCGGGGCACGCTGCGCCGGCTGCGCGAGGGCGTCGAGCTCGACGACGGCATCACCGCCCCGGCCACGGTCGGCACCGTCTCCCCGTCGGTGCTGCGGATCGTGATCCACGAGGGCCGCAACCGCCAGGTCCGCCGCATGGGCGAGGCGGTGGGCCACCCCGTCCGCCGCCTGGTCCGCACCCGCATCGGCCCCGTCACCGACCGGAAGCTCGAGCCGGGGGAGTGGCGCCCGCTCACCCAGGCCGAGGTCCGCGCCCTCGAGCGCGCCGCCGCCGAGTCCGCCGAGTCGGACGGATAGGGTCCCGGGATGGCCCCTGCGGTGCGAGCCCTCCGGGGCGCCACGACGGTCGACGTCGACACCCCCGACCACATCGAGGAGCGGGTCGTCGCCCTGCTCGACACGCTGCTGGCGCGCAACCAGGTCGACCACGAGGACCTCATCAGCATCCTCTTCACCGCCACCGAGGACGTGGTCAGCATCTTCCCGGCCACCGCCGCCCGGAAGAGCGGACTGGGCGACGTGCCCCTGATCTGCGCCCGTGAGCTGGCCATCGAGGGGGGCACGCCCATGTGCATCCGGGTGATGGTCCACCTCACCACCGAGCGATCCCGCACCGAGCTGCACCACGTCTACCTCGAGGGCGCCCGCGGCCTCCGCGACGACCTGCCCGACTAGTGGAGGACCCGCTCCCGATCGAGCCGCTGGCCGCGCCTCCGGCCGGGGTCGAGATCCGCGTCCCGGGCGGCCGCAGCATCACCAACCGGGCCCTCGTGGCCGCCGCCCTCGCCGACGGCACCTCGGTGCTGCGGGGCGCCGGCCCGAGCGACGACAGCGAGGCCATGATCGACTGCCTCCGGGCCCTCGGCGCCACGATCTCGGTGTCCGGGACGGACGTGACGGTCGAGGGCGTGGCCGGCCGGCCCCGGGGCGACGTCGACGTCTTCACCCGGCTGTCGGGCACGACGTCCCGCTTCGTCACCGCCGTGGCCGCCCTGGCCGACGGCCCGGTCCGCATCGACGCCCTTCCGCCCATGCGGGCCCGCCCCATGGGCGACCTGGTCGACGCCCTGCGCGCCCTCGGCGTCACCGTCGACGAGCAGGGCGAGCCCGGCCACCTCCCGCTGGTGGTGACGGGACCGATCACCGGGGATGAGGTCGAGGTCCCGGGGACGGTGTCGAGCCAGTTCGTCTCCGGCCTGCTCCTGGCGGCGGGTGGGATCCCCGATGCCGAGGGGTTCACCATCCGCATCGGCGGCGGCCGGCTCGTGTCGGCGCCCTACACGGTGATGACGAGCCACGTGATGGAGGCCTTCGGCCAGCTGGTGGCCGTCACCGACCAGTTCGACGTCGTGGGGTCGGGCTACCTGCCCACCGACTACGACGTCGAGGCCGACGCCGCCACCGCCGGCTACCTCCTCACCGCCGCGGCCGTCACGGGCGGGTCGGTGCGGGTGCCGGGGCTGCCGTCGGCGGAGCTCCAAGCCGACGTGGCGCTGGTCGGGGTGCTGGCGGCCATGGGCTGCGAGGTCACATGGGAGGGACGCGACGTCACCGTCACCGGTCCGCCCGGCGGGCGGCTGACGGGGGGGCTGAGCTTCGATCTCACGGACTTCTCGGACATGGCGCCGACGGTGGCGGTGCTGGGGGCGTTCGCCGACGGGCCGGTCGAGGTCACCGGGGTGGGGTTCATCCGGGGCAAGGAGACCGACCGGATCGCCGCGTCGGTCGAGCAGCTGCGGAACATCGGCGTCGACGCCGAGGAGACGCCCGACGGCTTCGTCGTGCATCCCGGCGCGACGCCCCACGGGGCCGTGATCGAGACCTACGACGACCACCGCATGGCCATGTCGTTCGCCCTCGTCGGCCTGGTGGTCCCCGGCATCTCGATCGCCGACCCCACCGTCGTGGGCAAGACCCACCCCGGCTTCTGGGCCGACCTCGAGCGCCTGCGAGGCTGACCCTCCCGCCGCGCCCCGCCCCCGAAGCCGTCGGGCGGCGATTCGCCAGCGATTCGACGTCCGACGGTCCGCAGGGGAATCGGTGCTGGTCAGGGCGCTGGGCGGGGCCGACACCGCCGGGCCGAGTTCATCAGGACCTGACGATCTGGGTCGGCGGCGACCGGACCTACTCGGCCGGCGGGATGCGGTCGAGGAGGTCGAAGGTGAGGCGCTCGTCGATGCCGGGCTGGCGGCGGACGAGCTGCCACTCGGTGGTGGGCAGGTCGGGGAACCACGTGTCGGCGTCGGGGACGTCGACGGCGACGGTGGTGCGGTGCACCCGGTGGGCGAGGGGCAACAGGGCGTCGTAGATCGTCGCCCCACCGGCGACCACCGGGTCGGGGTCGGTGTCGAGGGCGAGGGCGAGGGCCTCGTCGGGCGACGTCGCCGCCGCCACGGTGTCGGGCAGGTCGGCGAGGGCGGATCGGGAGACCACGACGATGCGCCGGCCGGGCAGCGGTCGTCCGATCGACTCCCAGGTCAGCCGGCCCATCACCAGGGTGTGGCCCATGGTGATCCGCTTGAAGTGGGCCAGGTCCTCGGTCGCCCGCCAGGGGAGCCCGCCGGCGCGCCCGATGGCGCCGTCGGGGGCGACGGCGACGACGATCGAGATGGTCATCGGTGCGCCGTCGCGTCGCGGGCCGCGTTCACGCGCTCGGTGGCCGCCGAGCACCGATGACCGCCGGTGGCTCCGGTCGCTGCGCTCCCTGCGCTCCCTGCGCCGCCGGAGACCGTGCTGTGCTGTCTGGTTCGCTCGCTGCGCTCGCTCACACCGTCACACGGCCACGGGCGCGGGCAGGGCCGGGGCCGGGTCGTAGCCCGAGATGACGATGCTCTCGAGGGTGAAGCCGTCGATCTCGGTGACGGCGGGGTCGAGGGTGAGGCGGGGGAGCGGGCCCGGCGTCCGCCCCAGCTGGGTGAGCGCCTGCTGGTGGTGATTGGCGTAGAGGTGGACGTCGCCGAAGGTGTGGACGAAGACGCCCGGCCGCAGCCCGGTGACGTGGGCGACCATGTGGGTCAGCAGGGCGTAGGACGCGATGTTGAACGGCACGCCGAGGAAGACGTCGGCCGAGCGCTGGTAGAGCTGGCACGACAGCCGGCCGTCGCCGGTGACGTAGAACTGGAACAGGCAGTGGCAGGGCGGCAGCGCCATGTCGTCCACCTCGGCCGGGTTCCAGGCCGAGACGATGTGGCGGCGGCTGTAGGGATTGGTCTTCAGCGTCTCGACGACGCCGGCGATCTGGTCGATGCCGTCGTCGGCGTAGGTCCCGTCGGGCTGCCGGGTCGCCCCGAAGCTCCGCCACTGGTGGCCGTAGACCGGTCCCAGCTCGCCCTCGGGCCGCCCGAAGCGGCCGGCCTGCTCGGCCGTGGCCCACTCGTCCCAGATGGTGACGCCCCGCTCGTTCAGCCAGCCGTTGTCGGTCCGGCCCTGGAGGAACCACAGCAGCTCGACCACGATCGAGCGCAGGTGGACCTTCTTGGTCGTGAGCAGCGGGAACCCGTCGGCCAGGTCGTAGCGGGACTGCCACCCGAACAGCGAGCGGGTGCCGACACCGGTGCGGTCGGGGCGGTCCTCGCCCTCGTGCAGCACGGCGTTCAGCAGATCGAGGTACTGGCGCACGACCGTCGATCCTACGGCGACCGCCCGTGTCGGGAGGGACCCTCCGGCGCGTCGACCACTACGGTCCGGGTTCGTGAGGATCATCGCCATCGACGGTCCGGCCGGGTCCGGGAAGTCCACCATCGCCCGCCGTCTGGCCCGCCGCCTCGGCCTCCAGTACCTCGACACCGGCGCCATGTACCGGGGGGTGACCTTCGCCGCCCTGCGCCGGGGGATCGATCCCGCCGACGCCGCCGACGTGGCCCGGATCGTGGCCGAGGTCGAGCTGGAGATCGGGCTGGACACGGTGCGGGTCGACGGGGTCGACGCCACCATCGAGATCCGCGGCCCC
>DASYLG010000567.1:0-1702 GCA_036009685.1 Iamia sp.
GCCCGCGACTATCACATGCACGGTGAGATTGCGGCGACGCGCGATGGCAAGATCCTCGGGCTGCGGGTCAACGTGCTCGCCGACCACGGTGCGTTCAACGGCACCGCGGCGCCGGTGAAGTACCCCGCCGGCTTCTTCGGCGTCTTCACCGGGAGCTACGACCTCGAGGCGGCCCACTGCCGGGTCACCGCCGTCTACACCAACAAGGCGCCGGGCGGCGTGGCCTACGCCTGCTCGTTCCGCATCACCGAAGCCGTCTACCTCGTGGAGCGGATGGTCGACATCCTGGCCCACGACCTGGGGATGGACCCGGCCGAGCTCCGCCGGAAGAACCTGATCCAGCCGGAGCAGTTCCCCTACACCACCAGGACCGGCTGGGAGTACGACTCCGGCGATTACCCCCTCACGCTGCAGACGACGCTCGACGCCGCCGGCTACAAGGAACTGCGGGCGGAGCAGGCCGAGCAGCGGGTCCGCTACGCCGAGACCGGCGAGGGCACGCTGATGGGGATCGGCCTGTCGTTCTTCACCGAGGGGGTGGGCGCCGGGCCCCGCAAGCACATGGACATCCTCGGCCTCGGCATGGCCGACGGCTGCGAGCTGCGGATCCACCCCACCGGCAAGGCCGTCATTCGCCTGTCGGTGCAGACGCAGGGCCAGGGCCACGAGACGACGTTCGCCCAGATCGTGGCCCACGAGCTGGGGCTGCCGCCGGAGGACGTCGAGGTCGTCCACGGCGACACCGACCAGACCCCGTTCGGGCTCGGCACCTACGGCTCCCGCTCCACGCCGGTGTCGGGGGCGGCGGCGTCGGTCGTCTCCCGGCGGATCCGGGAGAAGGCCCGGATCATCGCCGCCGCGGCGCTGGAGTGCTCCCCCGACGACCTGGAGTGGGAGCCGGGCCGGTGGCAGGTGAAGGGCAGCCCGACCCACGGCCGGACGATCCAGCAGATCGCCTTGCTGGCCCATTCGAATCTGGAGCTGCCCGAGGGGGTGGAGGGTCACCTCGACGCCTCGGCGGTGTACAACCCGCCGAACCTGACCTACCCCTACGGCTGCTATCTCTGCGTCGTTGACGTCGACCCGGGGACGGGCGGGGTGAAGGTGCGCCGCTTCGTCGCCACCGACGACTGCGGGCCCCGGATCAATCCGATGATCGTGGAGGGCCAGATCCACGGCGGGCTGGCCGATGGGATCGGCATGGCCCTCATGCAGGTGATCGCCTTCGACGAGACCGGCAACTGCCTGGGCGGCTCGTTCATGGACTACCTGCTGCCGACGGCCCGGGAGTGCCCGAGCTGGGAGACCCACGCCACCGTGACCCCGTCGCCCCACCATCCCCTCGGCTGCAAGGGAGTGGGGGAGTCGGCCACGGTGGGCTCGCCGCCGGCGGTGGTGAACGCCGTGATCGACGCCCTGGCGCCCTTCGGGGTCCGCCACGCCGACATGCCTCTGACCCCGGCCCAGGTCTGGCTGGCCGTTCAGGGCCGCCCGGTCCGCACGGACCTGGCCTTCACATGACGCCGTCGGTGGCCGCCCGGGCCGAAGCCCTGCGCCGGGAACGGATTCCGTACGTGCACGCCCGGGTCGTGCGGGCGGAGCGGCCGACCTCGGCCAAGCCCGGCGACGAGGCGCTGGTGCTGGCCGACGGGACGGTGGAGGGCTTCGTCGGCGGCTCGTGCGCCGAGTCAACCGTGCGGGA
>DASYLG010000568.1:0-2978 GCA_036009685.1 Iamia sp.
GCGAAATGTTCGGCGAGGTCCACGAAACCCCGCAAACCGAAAAAACCCCTTTCCATCCCCGCTCGGCTTACGGCATCTCCAAAGTCGCCGGCTTCGACCTCACTCGCAACTACCGCGAGGCGTATAACATGCACGCCTCCAGCGGCATCCTCTTCAACCACGAGGGCCCCCGCCGCGGCCTCGAGTTCGTCACCCGGAAGATCACGCACACCGCCGCCAAGATCAAGCTGGGCATGGCCGACGAGCTGCGCCTCGGCAACCTCGACGCCCAGCGCGACTGGGGCTTCGCCGGCGACTACGTCGAGGCCATGTGGCTGATGCTCCAGCAGGACGGCCCCGACGACTACGTCGTCTCGACGGGCGAGACCCACGCCGTGCGCGAGTTCTGCGAGCTGGCCTTCGGCCACCTCGACCTCGACTGGGAGCAGTACGTCAAGGTCGACGAGCGCTTCTACCGCCCGGCCGAGGTCGACCTGCTGATCGGCACCCCCGAGAAGGCCAAGCAGAAGCTCGGCTGGGAGCCCACGACCTCGTTCCCCGACCTGGTCACGATGATGGTCGACGCCGACATGGCCCTCCTCAGCGGCAAGCTCAACGCCCTCTGACCCGAACGACCCGAACTTTGGACCGAAGTCATCCGTGGCGGTCAGCTTCGGTCCAAAGTTCGAGCGGGGTCAGGCCGGTTCGTCGATGGTGTAGCTGAGGAGGCGGGCGTCGGACGCGCCGTCCCAGGCGGGCGAGAACACCCGATCGGACTGGAGCTCGAGGACCTGACCGGGGCGGCCCGACAGCTCGAGGACCCCCTGGCCCCGCTCGGCGGTGAGGGCGACCGAGCCGGCGACCTTGCCCCCGGCGATCACGCGGACCCGCTGGACCTGCCCCGGCTCGAGCCCGACGGTGGCCACCCGCAGATCGTGGGGGCCGGCGCCGTCCAGGCGGACCAGCACCTTGGGCTCGGCCCACCGGAAGCGGGTGCCGTCGGGGCGGTCCTCGGCGGCCGACACGCCCGAGACCAGGGTCCAGCCGTCCCGGGCCCGACTGACCGTCACCCCCGGCAGTCCCAGCCGCTCGATCCCGGCCGCCGTGGGCGAGGCCAGGAAGATGTTGATGTTGTCGGCCCGGGTGAGCTCCCACAGCAGCGGCGCCAGCCCGTCGTGGGTCTGGGGGTAGAGCCCGTTGACGGGGCGGAGGAACGACACGTACGGCAGGCCGGCCAGCTCGAGCATGTCGAGCAGCTGGGTCCGGGTGTAGGGCCGCTCGATGGTGTCGTACTTCTCCATGATCTCGATGTTCATCAGGTCCCACTCCGACCCCTTGGGCGGGGCGGCGGCCTCGATGACGGCGACGATCCCGTCGTCGGCCAGGTCGGCCACAGTGTTCCGCAGGGCGGCGACCGGGTTGAAGAAGTGGTGCAGGGTCGACTCGAACAGCGCCAGCCGGGCCGGCCACCTCAGACCGACGGGGGCGGCCTCGATGTCGTGCTCGCGCAGGTCGTAGGTGAACCCCTGGTGCACGTAGGGCGGGTACGGGTCGGTCTGCATGCGGGTCTCGGCCACCTCGAGCAGCTCGGCCGAGATGTCGAGTCCGACCACGTTGTGCCCCAGCTTGGCCAGCCACTGCACGGTCCAGCCGGGGCCGCAGCCGACGTCGACGACGAGGTCGCCGGGCGCCAGCTTCGCCGCCTGCACGACGTCGAGGAACTGGAACACGTCGACCCAGAAGGGGGCGTAGTCGGGGCCACCGACGAACGGCTTCACCAGGTGGAAGCGCTCCTCGTCCTGGCCCCCCGACGCCACGATCTCGCGCAGGTAGGTGATGGCCCCCTGCTTCCAGTCGACGCCCTCGCGCAGATCGGCGTTCAGCTCGGCGAGCAGGTCCTCTTCGGTGCGAGCCATGCCGGGAGACTACCGACGGACCGGGCCGTGCTCGACGCCGGGACCACCCCGATATGGTCGCCGGGTGATCTGCGTCCTGGCCGGCGGTGTCGGCGCCGCCCGCCTGCTGGCCGGGCTCGTGCAGGTCGTCCCCCCGAGCGACATCACCGTCGTCGGCAACGTGGGCGACGACCTGGTCCTGCACGGCCTCCACATCTCGCCCGACCTCGACACGATCACCTACACGCTCGCCGACCAGGTCGATCCCGAGCGGGGCTGGGGCCTGCGCGACGAGACGTGGCAGGCCATGGACATGGTGGGCCGCTACGGGGGCGTGTCCTGGTTCAACCTCGGCGACCGAGACCTCGGCACCCACCTGTACCGGACCCACCGCCTGTCGGAGGGGGCGACGCTCAGCGAGGTGACGGCGGAGATCGTCGCCGCCTGGCAGCTGGACTTCCGGCTCCTGCCCGTCACCGACGACCCGCTCCGCACCCGGGTGACCGTGCAGGATCCCGACGGCGACCGCGAGGTCGGGTTCCAGGAGTGGTTCGTGCAGCGCCACCACGACGTGGTCGTCCACGGCCTCCGCTTCGTGGGGGTCGACGAGGCGAGCCCCGCCCCCGGCGTCCTGGAGGCAATCCTCGAGGCCGAGGCCGTGATCGTGGCCCCGTCCAACCCGCTCGTGTCGATCGGCCCGCTGCTGGCCGTCGCCGGCGTGGAGGACGCCGTCCGGTCGGTGCGGGACAGGGTCGTCGCCGTCTCCCCCATCGTCGCCGGCGCCGCCCTCAAGGGCCCGGCCGACCGGCTGATGGTCGATATGGGCCACGAGGCCTCGGTGGTCGGCGTGGCCCGCCTCTATGGCGAGCTGGCCGCGACCCTGGTCATCGACGAGGCCGATGCCGACCTGGTGCCGGCGGTCGAGGCCGAGGGCATCGGGGCCGTGGTCACCCCGACGGTGATGTCCACGCCGGCGATCGCCGCCGCCCTCGGGCGCACCCTCCTGACCTCGGCCGGGCTCTCGTGAGCTCGCCTGCTCGCCTGGAGGTCTGGAGCATCACCGGCATCGGCGAGGTCACCCGCGCCGCCGACCTGGCCGGCATG
>DASYLG010000569.1:0-2588 GCA_036009685.1 Iamia sp.
TCCCTCGAATGGTTGCGGTGAACACGGCGGTCAGCCCCCCATGTGCTTCATGTAGTCGAAGACCGCGTCGGCCGTCGGGTCGGACATCTCGTCGACGATCTGGCCGTCGGCGAGGAACACGACGCGCTGGGCGAAGGAGGCGGCGACGGGATCGTGGGTGACCATCACGATGGTCTGGCCCAGCTCCTCGACCGCCTGGCGCATGAACGTCAGGATCTCGGTCCCGGTGCGGGAGTCGAGGTTGCCGGTGGGCTCGTCGGCGAAGATGATCGCCGGCTGGCTGGCGAGGGCGCGGGCCACGGCCACCCGCTGCTGCTGGCCGCCGGAGAGCTCGCTCGGGCGGTGGCGGAGCCGGTCGGCGAGGCCGACCGTCCGGACCACACGGTCGAACCACTCGGGGTCCGGCTTGCGACCGGCAAGGGCCATCGGCAGGGCGATGTTCTCCTTGGCGGTGAGCGTCGGCACCAGGTTGAAGGCCTGGAAGATGAAGCCGATGTGGTCGCGCCGCAGCTTGGTGAGCTTGCGGTCGTCGAGGCCCGACAGGTCGGTGTCCCCGATGAAGACCTGGCCCGACGTGAGGGTGTCGAGCCCGGCCACGGTGTGCATCAGCGTGCTCTTGCCCGAGCCGCTGGGGCCCATGATCGCCGTGAAGCGCTGGGCCTCGAAGGCGATGTCGACGCTGTTCAGGGCGGTGACGGCGGTGTCGCCCTTGCCGTACCGCTTGGTGGCGGCGACGGCGCGGGCGGCAGCGGTGGGGACGGAAGCGGCGTACTGCGCCGGGTGGGTGAGGGTTGCGGTCATGGTGGGTGTCTCCTGGTCGAGGTGGCGCCCACCACGGCGGTGGGACGCCGTCACCATCCCGGTGCGCCCTGAGCCCGGTCTGACGACGACCTGAGCCGGCCGTCTCAGTGGCGGCGTCAGGGTCGGATCAGGCCCGGAGAGGACGGTGTCGGCATCCCCCCGATCCGCCCCCTCCTCCCGGCGCCGTCCGTCGTGCCGGGAGGACGGGGGCTGAAAGGCCCTCCCGCCATGCGGACCCTCGTCCTCGCCCGCCTCCGTCGCCACCTCGCCCGGTCCGTCATGACCGGGCTCGCCGTCGTTGTCGGCGTGGCCTTCATGGCCGGGACCATGATCCTCACCGACACCATGGGGCGCTCCTTCGACGAGCTCTTCGCCACCGGCAACGAGGGCATCGACGTCGTCGTGCAGCGACCCACCGCCCTCGAGTCCGACGCCGGCGCCGTGGCCGAGCGGCTCGACGCCGCCCTCCTCCCCCGGATCCGGGCCGTCGACGGGGTGGCCGCCGCCGCCGGCACCGTCGAGGGCCTGGCCCAGCTGTCCCACCTCGACGGCACCCCGCTGCCGGCCCGGACCGTGACCGTCGGCGTCGCCTGGATCGACGACGATCGCCTCAACCCCTTCGCCCTGGCCTCCGGTCGGGCCCCGAGATCCGACGACGAGGTGGTGCTCGACCAGGCCACCGCCGAGCGGGAGAGCTGGGAGCTCGGTGACCAGGTGCTGGTCGCCGCGGCCCAGGCCCCCGAGGAGATGACCGTGGTGGGGGTGGCGACCTACGGCGACGTGGAGGGCGTGCCCGGCGTCGCCGCCGTCGCCGTCGAGGAGGCCACCGCCCAGGCCCTGTTCGCCCAGCCGGGCCGATTCGACACCATCGTCGTGGCCGCCGATGACGCCACCTCGGCGACCGAGCTCACCGAGACGGTGCAGGCGGCCGTCGGCAGCGACCAGGTGGAGGTCACCTCGGGCGCGGCCGACACCGCCGAGCAGCAGGACGACTTCGAGGAGGACATCGCCTTCTTCGGCCAGATGCTGCTGGCCTTCACCGCCGTCGCCCTGTTCGTCGGGATGTTCATCATCTCCAACACCTTCGCCATCACCATGGCCCAGCGGTCCCAGGAGATGGCGCTGCTGCGGGCCATCGGGGCCGGCCGCCGGCAGGTGCTGCGGGCCGTGCTGGCCGAGTCGGCCGGCATCGGCGTCCTGGCCTCGGCCCTCGGGCTGGGCCTGGGGATCGGCGTGGCCCGGGCGCTCGACGGCTTCCTCGCCGCCATCGGCATCGCCATCCCCGACGGCGAGACCGTCATCACCGGCGGGACCGTCGTGACCAGCTTCGTGGTCGGCACCACCGTCACGCTGCTGTCGGCCGTCCTCCCCGCCGTCCGGGCCAGCCGCACCGCCCCCCTCGCCGCCCTGCGCGCCTCCGCCGTCGAGCCATCCAACCCCTCGCGGGTGCGGACCGGCGTCGGCGGCGCCCTGCTCGCCGTCGGCCTCGCCCTGGTGGCGTCGGGCATCGCCTCCGGTGGCGACGGCGCTCTGACCTCGGTCGGCGCCGGCGCCGCCGTGGCCTTCCTGGCCGTCGTGGCCCTCGGGCCGGCGCTCAGCCGTCGGGTGGTCGACGTCCTCGGCATCCCGCTGGCCCGGCTGTCACGGATCACCGGCCGCCTGGCCCGCGAGAACGCCCGGCGCAACCCCCGGCGGACGGCCACCACCGCCTCCGCCCTGATGGTCGGCGTCACCCTCGTGGGCTTCATCACCATCCTCGCCGGGTCGAGCAAGGCCTCGATCACCGA
>DASYLG010000570.1:0-5776 GCA_036009685.1 Iamia sp.
CCTGCTCGGCCAGGAGACCAGCAACGGCTGCGTGCGCCTCGACAACGACGCCATCCGCCAGGTCATGCTCCTCGCCCCCACCGGCACCCCCGTCGAGATCGTGGCCTGACCCGACGACGACGCGGTCCCACGAGGTGCCAGGCACCATGTGGGAGGGGAGGAGTGGCGAACGCGGGGACCGACGCCCACGAGGTGCCTGGCACCTCGTGGGCGCATCTCTGCGTCTGTCAGTCGTCGAGGGCGAGGGTGGCGATGCCCCAGGGGCGGAGAGCGAAGGGGCCGTCGAGGCGCTCCTGCGGGCGGCCGCGGAGGTCGGTGAACCAGCCGGTGCGGTCGACCGAGACGGTGGTCTCGGCCTCGCTCGGGTTCCAGACCCGGACCTCGACCTTGCCGCCGCGCCGGCGGACCGACGCCACCTCGGCGCCGTCGACGGCCAGGGCGGTGTGGCGGTCGGAGCGGTGCGGGCCGCGGGGGCTGGCGACCAGCAGGGGGACGAACAGGTCGTCGGCGAGGGCCTTGGGGTCGGCGGCGTCGACGGCCAGGCCGTAGGTGATGGTGGTCGTCCCCTGCATCTGGGCGCCCGGGGTGGCCACGATCGGGCCGGCGGGGACCGGTCGGGTCTCCATGGGCTCCTGCGACAGCAGACCGGTGCAGCGGAGCAGGGTGAGGGCGATCTCGCCGGCCGTGGCACCGCCGTCGTCCAGGTCGACCAGCTCGTACTCGACGACGCCCTCGGTGGCGACGGTCAGCCCGCCGGCCGTGACGTGGTCGCGGGCCGGGAAGGTCGGGAGCGGCAGCTCGGTGGGGCCGCCCTCGGCGTCGAGGCCGCGGGTGACGGTGGCGTAGGCGCAGCCAGCGGCCGACGAGGCGGCCCGGCTCCGCAACGGGTGGTGCACCCGCAGCCGGTGGTCCTCGCTGCGGTTGTCGATGGTGGTCTCGACCCGGACGACGCCCTCGCCGGCGTGGAGCGACAGCACCGTGGTGACCGGGGTGGCGACCGAGCCGGTGCGGGCGCCGTCGACGATGCCGGCCGGCAGGTCCCAGGTCGTGTCGATGCGGACCGCGGCCCGGACGGGGCCGTCCTCGACCACCGAGACGGCGACCGAGGACGGGGCCGAGACCAGGACGTCGCCGGCGGGCGGCGGGCACCAGTTGTAGGTGTCGCCCAGGTCACCCCCGTCGACCAGCCGGCCGTAGCCGGCCACGCCGTCGATCGACCAGGTGCCGTCGGTCGGGTCGACCTCGACGTCGACCACGCCGTTGGAGAGCGAGGTACCCGAGGCCCGGGCGGGCGTCACGTCGTCGGGCAGGGCGGCCCAGCGGGCCCACGAGAACCCGTCGACCGCGGCCCGGGCCAGGACCTGGCACGACGGTGCGCCGTCGCGCACGACCTTGAACAGGCGCCACAGGTCGCGGCGGGCGACGACGTCGCGGACCTCGGCCCGCAGCGCCGGCCGGTCGATGGTGCCGCCGGCGCCGGCCCGCACCACCAGGACGGTCTCGTCGCCGGAGTCGTCGAGCTCGGCCTCGGTGAGGGTGGCGTCCCGGTCGAGCACCCGGGCGATGACCTCGGCCACGTTGGCCAGGCTGCCCCGGTCGACCTCGCGGCGTCCGGGCACCTCCTGCAGCACCTGGACGCCGGCGGGGACGTCGGACGCAGCCGTGTCCTCGAGCAGCAGGTCGACGACCCCGACGCGCGCCCGGGCGATCGGGTTGACCACGACCGCACCCTTCCCGCCCGCCGCCGCGCCGATGGCCTTGAGGGCGCGACCCTCGAGACCGACGGCCAGGTCGATGGCCTCGTCGTAGCGGTGGATCACGGCGTCGACCACGGGGTCGACGGAGCAGGCGCAGATCGAGTCGTGGGCGCAGTTGCGGACGACCAGGCCCCAGGCCTCGTCGAGGAAGGCCTGTGGCCAGTCCGCGGCCGAGCCGAAGAGGGCCCACAGCGGCTCGGCCCGGCGCTCCAGCCCGACCTCGGCCCGGGCCGCCCGCTGGCGCACGTCCATGCGGTTCGACGTGACGCCCATGAGCACGTTGGTGCGGGCGCCGGAGCGCATCTCCCCGACCACCAGCGGGAGCGACGACACGCCGCCCGGCGCGGCCGACACCGCCGCCACCCGGGCGGCGACGTGGTCGGCCAGCGAGCAGACCCGCAGCTGCCACTCGTCGCTGATCTCGTTGGCCTCGGCCACCAGCCGGCCCAGGGCGGCCTGGGGCATCAGGTGGTCGGTGCCGTTCATCCACAGCAGGGGGTCGCCCGAGCGGGGCTCGTGCTGGTCGGCCCAGTCGGAGATCCGGGCCACCAGCTCCTTGGCGTCGGCCGGGAGGAGGGCGCCGTTGGAGTAGCCGTCGGTGAGGTACTCGGCCAGGACCTCGCTGCCGTCGGGGGCCCGCCAGCGGAAGGCCGGGGCGTCGACCGACGCCGGGATGCCCCGCCAGACCACGGCCTCGCCGAACCCGAAGCCCTGGAGGATCTGGGGCATCTGGGCAATGTGGCCGAACATGTCGGGCAGGTAGCCGAGCTCCATGGCCCCGCCGAAGGAGGCGGCCCGGTCGAGGCCCATCTCCATGTCGCGCACCATGGTCTCGCCCGAGACGAGGAACTCGTCCATGAGGATGTACCAGGGCCCGAGGCTCAGCCGGCCGGCACCGGCCAGCCGGCGGATGCGGTCGGCCTCGTGGGGCCGGATGGCCAGGTAGTCGTCGATCACGGCCATCTGGCCGTCGAGCATGAAGTGGGCGTAGCCGGCGTCGTCGTCGAGCCGGTCGAGCAGCCCGTCGACCAGGTCGACCAGCCGCATGCGGAACGACTGGAAGGTCCGGTACCACTCCCGGTCCCAGTGGGTGTGGGGGACGATGTCGACCTGGCGCGGCGTCATGGCGCCCACGCTAGAACGGTTGGGATGTGCGACACGATGGTGGCACTGGCCGAGGCCACCGCCGACGGGGTCACCCTCTTCGCCAAGAACAGCGACCGGCCGCCCCACGAGCGCCAGGTGGTCCAGCACGTCCCGACCCGGCGGGAGCGGGTCACGCCCACCACCTACGTGGCCGTGGCCGGCCACCCGGAGCCGACCTTCGCCGTCACCGGCAGCCGTCCCACGTGGATGTGGGGCATGGAGCACGGCGTGAACGAGGTCGGCGTCGCCGTCGGCAACGAGATGATCTTCACCACCGACGACCCCAAGGGCGCGCCGCCGGCCCTCACCGGCATGGACCTCGTCCGTCTGGCCCTGGAGCGCAGCGCCACTTCCACCGAGGGGGTGGCCACCATCACGAGCCTCATCGAGCGCTACGGCCAGGGCGGCTCGGGCCACGACCACGAGGACATCCCGTACTGGTCGTCGTTCCTGGTCGCCGACCCGACCTCGGCGTGGGTGCTCGAGACGTCGGGCCGGACCTGGGAGGCCGAGGAGGTCGGGCGCACCCGGGCCATCTCCAACCGCGCCACCATCGCCTCGTTCGACGCGGTGCACCGCTCGGCCCGCGAGGGCACCGAGGCCTTCGTCGACCCCCGCTGGGAGGCGTGCACGGCGGCCGTGGGCTCCGGGGCGGTGACCGAGGGCGGGCTGCGCGAGCACCTCCGCGGCCACGTCGGGGGCGACCGGGGCTGGACGGTGTGCATGCACGTCGACGGGCTGGAGGCCACCACCGCCTCCCTGGTCACGGCGTTGCCGGCCGACGAGGCCCCGCTGGCCCGCTTCCTTCTCGGATCGCCGTGCCGGTCGGTCTACGTGCCCCTGCTGGTCGGCCAGCCCTTCGTGACGCCGCGCCCCGAGCGCTTCGCCGCCCTGGTCGACGCCGACCGGTCGGCCCTCGACGACCTGGAGGCCTCGCTCGACGCCGCCGTGGCCGACGGGGTCGTCGGCCCGGGCTGGAACGACGAGGCGTGGCGCCGCGTCGCCGCCGCCCTCGACGCCCTGCCCACGACCCCGGCGGCGGGCTGACCGCGGTGCGGATCGCCTTCGGCACCGACGAGGTCACGCCCGTCACCGACGTGGTCGTGGCCCACCTGGGCGACCTCGGCCACGACGTGGCCGTCGTGGGGGCGGGGGAGCAGTGGCCCGAGGTGGGCCGGGGGGTCGGCCTGGCGGTGGCCTCGGGGGCGGCCGAGCGCGGGGTCGTCTGCTGCTGGACCGGCACCGGCGTGTCGATGGCCGCGTCCAAGGTCCCCGGCGTGCGCGCCGCCCTCTGCGGCGACGCCGAGACGGCCCGGGGCGCCCGTCGCTGGAACGACGCCAACGTCGTCGCCCTCGGTCTCCGCCTCACCTCGGCCGTCGTCGCCATCGAGGTGGTCGACGCCTTCCTGGCCACCGCCCCCGACCCCGACGAAGCCCCGGCCGTCGCCCGCCTGGAGGGACCCTCGCCGGAGGGGCAGTAGGTTCGGGGCATGCCGAAGTACGTGATGCTGTCGACGCTCGGTCCCGACGGTGCGGCCCGGCTGCGCGAGGACCCGCAGCGGCTCAAGGCCGTCAACGCCGAGCTGGAGGACATGGGCGTCAAGGTCCTGGAGCAGTTCGCGCTCCTCGGCCCGTACGACTTCCTCAACATCCTCGAGGCGCCCGACGAGATGACGATGGCCCGGGTGGCCACCGCCCTCGGCGCCCGCGGCACCCTCAAGACGCTGACGCTCACCGCCATCGACGTCGACACCTACATCGACGCCCTCGGCTCCGGCGTCGGTCGCGACTAGCTCAGCTCAGATCCACCACATGGAGTTGCGGCGCTCGCGGCGGACGGCCGCGCGGGGCAGCGGGCGGGGCAGGACCGAGTCGTCGGAGGTGCGGCGGATCACGTAGCCGTCGGGGCCCAGGGAGTCGACGACGTAGCCCTTGTGCCACAGGCCCTCGAAGCCGTCACGCACCTCGACCCGGGTGCCGGGCTCGAGGGCCCGATCGCCCTTCGCCTCCGGATCGGCCATCGGGGCGAGCCTAGGCGTGGGCCCCCTCTCCGAGAGCCACCGCGGGCGCGACCGGGGCGGGCTTGTTACAGTGACTGTCGTCACCGGAGAGGGGAGACACCGATGCCTGCTTCGTGGGCACGGCGGATGTTGGGCGGACTGGGGATCGGTCTGGTGGTGATCGCCGTGATCATCGCGATCCAGGGCTGGACCTCGGAGGGTGCCGCCCCGTTCGTGCTCGGTGGAGCGGTCCTGGTCCTGGTGGCGGTGTTCCACGACCGCATCACCGAGATGACCGTCGAGGTCGGCGGCGCCACCGTGGGCGTCCTGCTCGAGGTCGTGAAGCGCCAGACCGGCGCGGCGGCGGTCGAGGAGCTCTCCCGCCTCGAGGTGATCGATCTCGTCGCCGCCTACGAGTACGTCCACACCGCTCTGGCCGCCGACGGCCCACCCGTGCCGACCGTGAACCCGGAGGTGCGTCTCGTGCTCAAGGTGGCCCTCCAGGACGACCTGATCGACCGCGCCGAGGACAAGGCCCGGTCGACTCCGATCGCTCCCCACCGGTCCGACCTCGAGCGCGCCCTGCGCGGGCAGTCAGCCGCCGGACGAGCCATCGCCCTCGGGGTGGCCCGGGCCCACCCGGAGGTGGTCGGCATCGACACCGTCATGTTCGGCGTCACCCACTCCCTGTCCGGGAACGAGCAGTACCACGCCCTCCGCCTGCTCCGAGACAAGGCCGAGGACGTCCCGTGGTGGCGGAAGGGGGCGGTCCTCCAGGCGATGCAGCACCAGTGGATCCAGTCCGACTCCGACCGCAGGGACGTCGCGGACGACATCGTGGCTCGTCTCGAGGGGGCGGCCGGATGACCCCCG
>DASYLG010000571.1:0-5988 GCA_036009685.1 Iamia sp.
CCAGACCTTCCAGGGCGTGGCCGGCCCGTGCTGGGCGAAGGCGCGGGCGGCCGAGGCGGCCACGCCCGGGGTCAGGGCGAGCCGCTCGATGCTGCCCGGCGCCTGCACCTCGACCAGCACGTCGTCGCCCACGACGTGACGGACCAGGTCGGCCGCTTCGACCAGCGGGCTGCGCAGCCGGCCGTAGCCGGCCCGGGCGGCGACGGCGGCCACCTCCAGCAGCAGGTGCTGCCAGCGCGCCGTCTCGGGCGCCATCACGTCCTCGGTCCCCCGCGGGGCACGGGCTGGGGTGCGCTCGGCCACGGCCGGCGACCCTAACGGAGCTTCTGTCAACCCTCATGCACCGCCACGGTGCACCAGGGTTGACAGAACGGCTGAGCGATCAGCTCAGGGCGTCGACGAGGGCCTTGGTGAAGGCGGGGAGGTCGTCGGGGTTGCGGCTGGTGATGAGGGGGCCGGCGCCGCTCTCGTCGACCACGACCTCCTCGTCGACCCAGGTCGCCCCGGCGTTGGTGAGGTCGGTCTCGAGGCTGGGCCAGCTGGTGAGGGTCCGCCCCGAGGCCACCCCGGCGTCGATCAGCGTCCAGGGACCGTGGCAGATCACGGCGATCGGCGTCCCGGCGTCGGCCGCCGCCTTGACCAGGCGCTGGGCCCCCTCGTCGGTGCGGAGCTGGTCCGGGTTGGCCACGCCGCCGGGCAGGACCAGGGCGGCGTAGTCCGCGACGTCGGCCTCGGCCGTGGTCACGTCGACCGAGAAGGTGTCGGCCTTGTCGAGGTGGTTGAACGCCTGGACGTCGTCGGTCTCCGGCGCCACCAGCTCCGGGGTGCCACCGGCGTCCGCCACGGCCTTCCAGGGATCGGTCAGCTCCACCTGCTCGACGCCCTCGTTGGCGACGATGAAGGCGATCTTCTTACCGGACAGGTCTGTGCTCATGACCGGCGGCTACCCGACCACCTCCGGCCGAACCAGGGACCACCCGTCAGGGGGTGTTGCGGCCGGGCATGACCCGGTAGGCCTCGAAGACGCCGTCGAGGTTGCGGATGCTCCGGAGCACGGAGTCGAGGTGCGACGGGTCGCCCAGCTCGACCTCGAAGCGCATGGTGGTGTCGCGGTCGGGGTCGGACCGGGACTCGCAGGCGAGGATGTTGATGTCGAGGTCGGCGAACGCCGACGAGGTGTCGCCGAGGAGCCGGGGCCGGTCGAGGGCCTTGATCTCGACGGCGGCGGTGAACGATCCGCCCCCCGACTCGTCCCACTCGACCTCGATCAGCCGACCGCCGTGGCCGTCGGACAGCGACACGGCGTTGGCGCAGTCGGTGCGGTGGACCGACACGCCGCGGCCCCGCGTCACGAAGCCCATGATCTCGTCGCCCGGCACCGGCGTGCAGCACTTGGCCAGCCGCACCATGACGTCGTCGAGCCCCTCGACGTGGACGCCGATGGTGTTCCGGGGCTCCCGCGCCCGGGGCGCCCGGGCCGTGATCGGCAGCTGCTCCTCGTGCTCGGGATCGCCGCTGCGCAGTCGCTTGGCGATGCGGTTGGCCACCGACTCGGGCGACACGTGGTGCTCGCCGATGGCGGCGTTGAGCGAGTCGAGGTCGACGTAGTTGAGCTCGTGGGCGATGTCGGCCAGGACGCTGTTGGCGTCGCGCATGGGCAGGCCCTCGCGACGCAGCGCCTTGTCGAGCCCGTCGCGGCCCATCTCGATCGCATCCTCCCGCCGCTCCCGGGAGTACCACTGGCGGATCTTGTTGGCCGCCTTGGGCGTCTTGACGATCTGGAGCCAGTCCCGCTTCGGGCCGGCGCCCTGGGTGCGGGAGGTGACGATCTCGCAGGTGTCGCCCGAGGTGAGGGTGTGGTCGAGCGGGACCAGCCGGCCGTTGACCTTGGCCCCGGCGCAGGTGTGGCCGACCTGGGTGTGGACGGAGTAGGCGAAGTCGATGGGCGTGGCCCCATGGGCCAGGGTGATGATGCGGCCCTTGGGCGTGAAGACGTAGACCTCGTCCTGGTCGAGGTCGACCTTGAGCTGGTCGAGGAACCGCTCGGGGTCGGAGATCTCCGACTGCCACTCGACGATGCGGTTCAGCCAGAGCATCTGGTCGTCGTCGGACCCCGGCTCCTTGTAGCTCCAGTGGGCGGCCACGCCGACCTCGGCCCGGCTGTGCATCTCCCGGGTGCGGATCTGCACCTCGAGCGGTTTGCCCTGCGGCCCGACCACGGTGGTGTGGAGCGACTGGTAGAGGTTGAACTTGGGGTGGGCGATGTAGTCCTTGAACCGGCCCTGGACCGGGGTCCACGTGGCGTGGATCGAGCCGAGGGCGGCATAGCAGTCCTTCACCTGGTCGACGAGGACCCGGATGCCCACCAGGTCGAAGATGTCGTCGAAGGGCCGGCCCTTCACGACCATCTTCTCGTAGATGCTCCAGTAGTGCTTGGGCCGACCGGTGACGTCGGCGTCGATCCGGAGCTCCTTGATGCGGCCCCGGACCTCCTCGAGCACCTGGGTGAGGTAGAGGTCGCGCTCGGGCGCCCGGGTCGACACCATGTGGTCGATCTCGGCGTACTGCTTGGGCTTCTGGGTGGCGAAGGCCAGGTCCTCGAGCTGCTGGCGGAGGTCCTGCATGCCCAGGCGGTGGGCCAGCGGGGCGTAGACGTCGAGCGTCTCCTGGGCGACGCGCTGCTGCTTCCAGTCGGGCATCGCCGCCAGCGTCCGCATGTTGTGGAGCCGATCCGACAGCTTGATGATGATGACCCGCAGGTCCCGGGACATGGCCACCAGGACCTTGCGCACGGTGGCCGCCTGCTGGGCCTCCTTGGAGTCGAACTGCAACCGCTCGATCTTCGTGACACCATCGACGAGGTGGCGCACCTGGGCCCCGAACTCCCGCTCGACGTCGGCGAGGGTCATCCCCGTGTCCTCGACGGCGTCGTGGAGGAGGGCGGCCGAGATGGTGACGTCGTCGAGCCCGAGGCCGGCCACGATGCGGGCCACCGCCAGCGGGTGGGTGACGTAGGCCTCGCCCGACTTCCGGTACTGCCCCTCGTGGGCCGCCTTGGCCGTGTCGTAGGCCTTGACGATGGTGGTCGTCGATCCCTTGGGGTGCCGCTGGCGGTAGTCGTCGAGCAGCGGCGCCAGGACCTCGTCCCGGGGCGCGGCGGACCGTCTCCACGGCAGCACCCGGTCGACGGTCGGCATCGCCCCCATCATGCCGTGTCCCCGCCCCGAGCGGTCCCACCCCCACGACCCCGGGACCTACGGTGATGGCATGAGCCGACGCCTTCGGGCCCTCTCCGTGGTGCTGCTGGTCGCCGGGGTGGTGACGGGGGTGGCGACGTCCGCCTCCGGCCCGGCCGCGGCCGCGCCGGGCGACCACTGCCTGGTCGTGCGGGCCCACGAGGTGTTCCTCGACCGGGCGCCGACCGACGACGAGCTGGCGTTCTGGACCTCTGCCTTCGACGCCGGCACCCCCCGCTACCAGCTGCCCCAGGCCCTGGCGGCCAGCGACGAGTGGCTCTCGGTCGAGGTGACCAAGATCTACCGCCAGGCGCTCGACCGGGATCCCGACGCCGGGGGCCTGGCCTACTGGACGCAGGAGCTGCGCGACGGTGCCCCGGTCACCCGCATCGCCAGCCTCGTGTACGGCTCGCCCGAGTTCGCCGAGAACGCCGGCGGGACCGACGAGGCCGTCGTCCGCGACCTCTTCGCCCGGATCCTGCACCGGGCCCCGGGCGAGGCCGAGCTGGACTACTGGCTGGACCAGGCGGCCACCCGCAGCAATGGGTCGCTCGCCGCCGACATGGTCTTCTCGCCCGAGTCCCGCACCGACCGGGTGACCGCCCTCTACCAGGTCCTCCTCGATCGGGACCCCGATGCCAGCGGGCTGGCCTACTGGGTCGACCGCCTCCGCACCGTCAACGACGTCCGCCTGGCCGTCGACCTGGCCGCCACGCCCGAGTTCTTCGAGCGGGCCCAGGACGGCTGCACCGAGCCGCCACCGACCACCTACGAGCTGCAGGGCCACGGATGGGGCCACGGGCGGGGCATGAGCCAGTGGGGAGCGCTGGGCTACGCCATCGACCACGGCTGGAGCGGCAGCCAGATCCTGGCCCACTACTACGGCGGCACCACGGCCGGCACCGCCGCCGACGTCGCCCAGCGGGTGTACCTGGTGGGCAGCGCCGGCACCGACCTGACCGTGACCCAGACCGCGGCCAAGCTCCGCGTCGACGGCTGGACCGGCGACTGGGGGGCGGTGAGCGTCCGGCGCCTGAGCGCCACGACCTACCGGGTCTACGCCTCGGCCACGGCCAGCTGCACGCCGTCGTGGACCCTGCTGGGCGAGACCACGGCGACCGACGTGGGCGTGACGTCCTCGGTGGCCCAGGGCGAGGACGCCACCCGCATGCTGCGGGACTGCCGCAGCGGCCGGACCTACCGCGGGGCCCTGCGCAACGTGCGGACCGGGGGCCCCACCGGCAACGTCGTGGTGAACCAGGTCGGCACCGAGGCCCTGCTCCGCGGCATCGTGCCCAAGGAGGTCTCGCCCGGGTGGGCCGGTCTCGGCGGGGGCACGGGAGCCGCCGCCGTGCGGGTCCAGGCCGTGGCCGCCCGCTCCTACGTCCTGGCCGGCGACACCCGCTGGGGCAGCTGGGCGACGACCTGCGACAGCACGTCGTGCCAGGTGTACCAGGGCTTCGGCGTCGAGGACTCGCGCACCGACGCGGCCGTCGCCGCCACCGCCGGCCAGGTCCGCCGGACGGGCACCGGGGGCATCGCCCGCACGGAGTTCTCCTCGTCCAGCGGCGGTTGGACCGCCGGCGGCGTCTTCCCGGCCGTCGTCGACGAGGGCGACGACGTCGCCGGCAACGCCTTCCACACCTGGACCGTCACGGTGGCCAAGACGGCCATCGAGACGGCGTACCCGGGCCGGGGCGCCTTCCTGGGCTTCACCGGCTTCGTCCGCAACGGCCACGGCGACCAGGGGGGCCGCATCACCCAGGTCCAGCTGGCCTTCACCAGCAGCAGCGTGACCCAGACCGGTGAGCAGGTCCGCTCCGCCCTCGGCCTCCGCTCCGACTGGTGGGCCGTGGCCTGACCAGCGCGAGGTTTGAGCGATTTCCCACCGTGACGGTGGTGAATCGCTCAAAGCTCGCGGTGTCAGTACCGGATGAGGCTGGTGACGGGGAGGTCGCCGAGGGCGGCCCGGCCGTCGAGGAACGACAGCTCGATCAGGAAGGCGAACCCGGCGACCTGGGCCCCGAGCCGGTCGACCAGGCGGGCCGTGGCGGCGGCGGTGCCACCGGTGGCGATGACGTCGTCGACGACCAGGACCCGCTCCCCCGCCACCACCGCGTCGCGGTGCGCCTCGAGGGTGTCGGTGCCGTACTCCAGGGCATAGGTCTCGGACTCGACCTCCCACGGCAGCTTCCCCGGCTTGCGCACGGGGGCGAAGCCCACGCCGAGCGCCAGGGCCACCGGTGGGCCCAGCAGGAACCCGCGGGCCTCCATGCCCAGGACCCGGTCGACCGGACCGATGTCGCGCCGCACGGCGGTGGCCAGGGCCTCGACCGCCCGGGCCAGGGCGTCGGCGTCGCCCAGCAGCGGCGTGATGTCGCGGAACAGGACCCCCGGCGCGGGGAAGTCGGGGATGTCGCGGATGTGGCGGGCCAGGTCGGCGGGGTCGGCGATCGCCGCCGGCCCGGTCGTCACCTCTTCTTGCCCTTCTTGCGGGGCCGCGGGGGCGGGGTGCCCTTGGGCCGCGCCACGGTGGTGGCCTGGGCCGCCGTCACCGGCTCCTTGGCCAGGGCCACGCCGTCGCCGGCGGCGGCCATCGGGGCCACCTCGGCGGCACCGCCGGTCCTGGACGCCTTGTCGGCGAGCCGCTCGCGCAGCGCCCGGTAGCGCGGCTCGCGCTCCTTGAGCAGGGCGAGCAGCGGCGAGGCGATGAAGATCGACGAGTAGGCGCCCGACAGCTGGCCGATGAACA